>CAYYHO010000084.1:0-6977 GCA_964471725.1 uncultured Methyloversatilis sp.
AAAGGGCCGAACTCCTGCACTTGCATCCAAAACCTTGGCGCCGTCTTCGAGTTGTTCGACCTGCTCGGCAAGGAAGTGCCGTATCCGCCCGTTCTCGGGGTCCAGAACAGATCGCCAACCAGGCCACCAGCCCATCCAGCCGGCACGGGGGTTCAGTACCACGGCTTCAGATGACATGGTCTGCAAATTCCATTTATCCAGGGCTCCCTTCTCCGTCGAGCATCTTCGCGTACTTGGCGAAGCTGGCGCCGCAGCCGATGAGGATGTGGACGAGTCCGGGCCCCCCGTCGAGGAAACCGTGGCGCAGGAAATAGAACTTCACGAAACGGACAAGGGGTGACAGCAGCAGGCGCATCACGCCGGCGCGCTCGCCGCGCGCCAATGCCGCTGCGGCGGCGAGGCTCGAATAGCGGTTCTGCTTGGCCAGGTAGTTTTCCAGCGATTCGGCCGAGTCGTGCAGCAAGTCGCCCTGCAGCACGCCGACAGGCGCGCCGGTTTCGGTGACCACCTTCTCATGCACGACGTCGGCGGACCAGTGCGCGTGGCGGCGGTCGAACAGGCGCAGGCTCCAGTCGGGATAGCCCTCGCCATGGCGCAGGTAGCGGCCCATGAAGCGGTTGCAGCGCGCCAACCGGTATGAAGAGAAAGTCGGTGCTGGTAAGACGGCAAGCGCGGCAAGGATTGATTCGCGCAGGCGCTCGCTCACCCGCTCGTCGGCATCGATGCAGAGCACCCAGTCATGAGCCGCCTGCTCGACGGCAAACTGTTTTTGCGGGCCGAAGCCACGCCAGTGGGTTTCGATGACGCGGACGCGGGGACCCTGCTGGCGGGCGACTTCGACGGTGGCATCGCTGCTGCCCGAATCGACGACAAGAATTTCGGCGCAGAAATCGAGCGCACGCAGGCAGGCGGACAGGCGCTGCGCCTCGTTGCGCACGATGAGCACGGCTGACAGCGGCAGGGGTTGAATCGGGGCTGGCGCGGGAGCAGACATGGGCTGGCTATAATCGCGGGTCAGTTCAATGCGGTCGCCATTCTACGTCCTGCCGCCCCCCGCCCATGCGCATCCTGCTTGTCAAAACCACTTCGCTGGGTGATGTCATCCATAACCTGCCGGTCGCCAGCGACATCCGGCGCGCCTTTCCCGATGCGGCGATCGACTGGGTGGTGGAGGAGAGTTTCGCCGAGGTTCCGCGCCTGCACCCGGCCGTCGGACGTGTCATCCCCGTCGCCGTGCGCCGCTGGCGCAAATCCCTGTGGTCCCCGGCCACCTGGCGGGAGGTCAGCCGTTATCGCCGTGCCGTGCGGGCCGACAGCTACGACGCGGCAGTGGACAGCCAGGGGCTGCTGAAAAGCGCCCTGCTCGCCGCGCAGGCGCGCGGTCGCAAGTGCGGCCATGCCGCCGCCGCAGTGCGCGAGCCGCTGGCGGCGCACTTTTATGACCAGACCTACGACATTCCCCGCAACCTGCACGCGGTCACGCGCAATCGCCAGCTGGCCGCCGCCGCGCTCGGTTACGCGCTCGACGACCTGCCGCTCGATTACGGCATCGCCGCGCCGCCCCTGTCCGCGCCCTGGCTGCCGGCCGGCCCCTATGCGGTGCTGCTGACCGCCACCAGCCGCTCCGACAAGGAATGGCCGGAGGAAAACTGGCTGACCCTGGGTAGAGCATTGAACGCCGCCGGCATTGCCTGCGCTCTGCCGGGCGGCAGCGCCGGCGAACGCGAGCGGGCCGGCCGCCTGGCCGGGGCGCTGCAGCACGCAGTCGCCGCCCCGGCGCTGAACCTCACGGCGCTGGCCGGATTGCTGGCGGGGGCGCAAAGCGTCATCGGCGTCGATACCGGTCTGGTGCATCTCGCCGCAGCGCTGCAGCGCCCGACGCTGGCGCTTTACAGTGCTTCCGACCCGCTGCTGACCGGTGTGCTGGGAGGAGCCGGCGCTGCCGTCTGCCTCAACCTCGGCAGCCGCGGCAAACCGCCCACAGCCGACCAGGTCGTGGCGGCCGCGCTGCAACGGCCATGACGCGCTTTGTCTACACGCTGGCGATCTGCGCCCTGCTGCCCTGGGCACTGCTGCACCTGCTCTGGCGCGCCCGGCGGCAGCCTGAGTATCTGCAGCACTGGGGCGAGCGGTTCGGTTTCTATCCCGCAGCCCCTGCGTATGCCGAGGGCCCGATCTTCTGGATCCACGCCGTCTCGGTCGGCGAAACGCGAGCGGCGCAACCCCTGGTGGCCGCATTGCGCGCACGCTTTCCGGGCTGCCGCATCCTGCTCAGCCACATGACGCCGACCGGCCGCGCCACCTCCGAAGCGCTGTTCGGCGCCACAGTGGAGCGCGTTTACCTGCCCTACGACACGCCCGGCGCGGTGCGGCGCTTCCTGCGCCGCTTCCGGCCGACGCTCGGCCTGATCATGGAGACCGAGCTGTGGCCGAACCTGATCGACGCCTGCCATGCGCAGCAACTGCCGCTGCTGCTGGTGAATGCGCGCCTGTCGGAAAAATCGGCGCGCCGATACGCGCGCTTTCCGCAACTCAGCCGCCAGGCATTGGAGCAGCTGTCCGCCATCGCCGCCATCGGCGCGGAAGATGCCCGCCGCCTGCAGGCGCTCGGCGCGCCGCAGGTCGGCATCCACGGCAACCTGAAGTTCGATCTGGCGCCGCCGCCCGAACAACTGGAACTCGGCAAGCAACTGCGCGTCCGTCTCGGGCGGCGCCCGCTATTCCTCTGCGCCAGCACGCGCGAAGGGGAGGAGGCGCTGATTCTCGATGCGTGGGGAAAAGTCGGCGCTGGCGGGACGGCACCTGCGGTGCTCCTGGCCATCGTGCCGCGGCATCCGCAGCGTTTCGCGGCGGTCGCGCAACTCGTCGCGGCGCGTGGCCTGACAATGCAGCGGCGTTCCGACGACCTGCCGGTTGCAGCCGACACCCAGGTCTGGCTCGGCGACAGCATGGGCGAGATGTTCGCCTATTACGCCGCGGCAGATGTCGCTTTCGTCGGCGGCAGCCTGCTGGAGTTCGGCAGCCAGAACCTCATCGAGCCCTGCACGGTCGGCGTGCCGGTTCTGATCGGCCCCTCGACGTTCAACTTCGCCGCTGCCGCGGGCTCGGCGCTGGCAGCCGGGGCAGCCCGGCAGGTCAGTGATGCCGATGCCCTGGTCGCTCAGGCGTTGGCCCTGCTGGACGACCCGGCCGACCGGGCGGCGATGGGAGAAGCGGGGCGTGCCTTCACGGCACAGCACCGCGGCGCGACGCAGCGCACCCTGGCGCTGATCGAGAAATTCATTCCAGCAGCGCGTTGATCGACTGCAGGTCTTCCTCGGCCAGGCTGCCGGTGGCCGCCTTGAGGCGCAACTGGGCGATCAGCGTGTCGAGGCGCGCCTTGGCGAGTTTCTGGCGGGTATCGAACAGTTGGCTCTGCGCGTTGAGCACATCGATGTTGATACGCACGCCGACCTCGTAGCCCAGCTTGTTGGATTCGAGCGCGAGCTGCGAGGAAGCGACGCCGGCTTCGAGCGCGCGCACCTGGGCGAGGCCGGCATTCACGCCGAAATACGACTGGCGGGCACTCAAGGCCGCGCCGCGGCGGGCGTTGTCGAGGTCGGCGCGCGCCTTTTCGTTGAGGGCGACGGCCTCGCGGTCGCGCGAGGAAACCGCGCCGCCGGCAAACAGCGGCACCGCGAGCTGCAGGCCGATGGTGCTGCTCTTGCCGTCGGTTCCGGTGCCGCCGGGTATCACGCTGCCGCCCACTGCGCTCTTACCATGAGTGGCCACCAGGTCGAGCGTCGGATAATGGCCGGCGCGCTGTTTCTCGATCTCGCGTCGGGAAACCTCGAGCGCCGTCTGCGCCAGTTGCACGGACAGGTTGCCGGTTTCGGCGGAAGCCACCCACTGGCCGATGTCGTTCGGCTGCGGCGGGTTGATCTGCACCTTGGGCCGCAGGCCCTTCAAGGCCGCGACTTCTTTGCCGGTCAGGGTGAACAGGGTCTGGCGCTTGACGGCCAAGTCGTTCGCGGCGGCGATTTCCTGGGCATCGGCGAGGTCGAAGCGCGCCTGCGCCTCGTGGGTATCGGTGATGGTGGCAGTGCCGACCTCGAAGTTGCGCTTGGCCGACTCGAGCTGTTCGGCGATGGCGATTTTCTGTGCCCTTGCCGTCGCCAGCGCTTCCTGCGCCAGCAGCACATCGAAATAGGCCTGCGTCACGCGCACGATGAGGTCCTGGCGCGCCTGCACGTACTGGGTTTCCGCAGTCGCCACGGCCAGTTCGGCCTGCTTGTAGCCGACCCAGTTCTGCCAGCGGAACAGCGGTTGCGAGAGCGACACGCTCCAGAGGTTGCTGTTGTATTCGGCGCTGCGCGTCGTCGTCGGCGTGGTGCGGGGCGTCGACTCGAGGTCGTTCCAGGTGGTGCTGGCCGACAGCCCGACGGTCGGCAGCAGTCCGGCGCGGCCCTGCGGCAGTTTTTCGCGGCCGGCTTCCAGCTGGGCGCGCGCCGCGGCAAACTGGGCGTCGAAGCCCACGGCATCCCGATAAACCTGCAGCAGGTCGGCCGACTGCGCGCTCAGTGCGCTGCCGGCGAAGGCCAGGGCCATCGCGAGTTTCAGGGCGTGATTCATACGGGACTCCGTTTTAGTAGTGTTTCAGTAGGTCGGCGCCGCAGGATCGACATCGCGCGACCAGGCCGCCATGCCGCCGTACAGGTTGATGATGTCGCCAAACCCCTGGTGTTCGAGGAACAGCCCGACCTGGTAGCTGCGCGCGCCATGATGGCAGACGATCACCGTCGGGGCATCGCGCTGCAGTTCGGGATAGCGCGCCGGGATCGCGCGCATCGGCACCAGCTTGGCACCGGGAATGCGCACGACGTCGAACTCCCAGGGCTCGCGCACGTCGATCAGCACCGGCGGATTGCGGCTGGTGTCATCGAGCCATTCCTTGAGTTGGGCGGCGCTGATCTGCTTCATCTTTTCCGGATCAAAAGGAGAACCGCTGCGTTGCGCCGCCATGCTGCAGCAGCGGCACATCGGTTTCCAGCAAGTCGACGCTGCCGTAGGCTTCCGCGGTCTCGCGGGTGACGAGGCGCAGCTTCATGACTGGCGAGGTGCCGACGAAGGCCAGCAGGCGCCCGCCCACCTTCACCTGCGCCAGCAGGGTGGCGGGAATCTCGGCGACGCCGCCCGTGATCAGGACGAAATCGAAGGGGGCATGCTGGGCGATCTCGGCCGGCAAGGGGGCGAGGCCGTCGCCGACCTCGACCGCGACGTTGGCCACGCCGTCATTGACCAGGTTGTTGCGGGCGCGCTCGGCAAGCACAGGATCGATCTCGATCGACCAGACCTGCTGCACCTGCTCGGCCAGCAAGGCCGCCATGTGCCCCGAGCCGGTGCCGATCAGCAGCACGCGGTCGCTGCGCTTCAGGCTGGCGGTCTGCAGAATGCGCGCCTCCAGCTTGGGGGTCAGCATTACGGCATCCTTGAGGCCGAGCGGGATCGCGCAGTCCGTGAAGGACAGGGCGCGGTAGGCCTCGGGCACGTAATTCTCCCGCTGGTCTGCATAGAGCAGATCGACGACTGCGGCCGACAGCATCTCGGCGGTGCGCAGCTGCTGCTCGATCATGTTGTGGCGGGCTTGTTCGTAATTCATGGCTTAACTCCGGAATTAACACAAAAATAGGGGCGCTAGGCAGGGAAGACAAGGGGCGTATCTTACGCCGGCTCCCGGACGCGGTACCAGGCCGCGTAGAGCGCGGGCAGGAACAGCAGCGTCAGCAGCGTGGCGACGATCAGGCCGCCCATGATGGCCACCGCCATCGGCCCCCAGAAAATCTGCCGCGACAGGGGGATCATCGCCAGCACCGCGGCCCCGGCGGTCAGCATGATCGGCCGGAAGCGGCGCACCGCCGCGCCGATGATGGCATCCCGGCGGGCGATGCCGGCCCGCTCGTCCTGGTCGATCTGATCGAGCAGGATCACCGCGTTGCGCAGGATCATGCCGAACAGCGCGATGACGCCGAGGTTGGCGACGAAGCCGTAGGGCGCCTGCAGCAGGAACAGCGCGAGCGCCACGCCGATGAGGCCGAGCGGCGCCGTCAGCAGTGCCATCGCGGTGCGCCGCAGGCTCTGCAGCTGGATCATCAGCAGGGTGACGACGCCGACGATCATCAGCGGCACCACCGCCTTGAGCGCCTGCTCGTTCTTGGCCGATTCCTCGATGGTGCCGCCGATGTCGACCTGGTAGCCCGGCGGCAGCCGTTTGCGGATCTCACCCAGCTGCGGGTCGACCTGCCGCGTCGCCGACGGCCCGGTGATGCGATCGTTGGCGAGGTCGGCGCGCACCTGGATGGCCGGCACGCGGTCGCGGCGCCAGATAACGCCCTCCTCGAGGGCCGGCTCCAGCTTCGCCACCTGCGCCAGCGGAATCCAGCGGCCGTTGGCTGCCGAACTGGCCGGAATGGGCAGATCGGGCAGCCGGTCGAGGCTGCCGCGCTCGTCCGAGCTGGCACGCCAGACGATGTCGATGAGCTGGTCGCCGTCGCGGAACTGGCCGAGCGTCAGGCCGACCTGCTGGGCCTGCAGCGCCTGCGCGATGTCCTGGCTCGACACGCCGAAATGGCGTGCGCGGTCCTGGTCGATGGCGATGCGCACGCTCTTCGCCTTCTCGTTCCAGTCGAGGTGCACGTTGCGCAGGTTGGCGTTGGCGCGCATTACAGCGGCGACTTCCTGGGCGATGCCGCGCAGGGTTTCGACATCCGGCCCGCTGATGCGGAACACCACCGGATAGCCGACCGGCGGGCCGTTCTCGAGGCGCAGCACCCGCGCGCGCAGGTGGCTCCAGCTGCCGTCGGGAGCATCGAAGGCCGCCTGCAGCTTTGCGCGCACGCTCTCGCGCGCCGCGAAGTCCTGCGTCACGATGACCAGCTGGCCGAAGTTGTCGTTGAACAGCTGCTGGTCGAGCGGCAGGTAGAAGCGCGGCGCGCCGTTGC
>CAYYHO010000085.1:0-6939 GCA_964471725.1 uncultured Methyloversatilis sp.
GCCCGATCCGATCCAGGCCAAGATCATGCTCTGGATGCCGATCGTGTTTACCGGCATGTTCCTGTTCTTCCCCTCCGGCCTGGTGCTCTACTGGACGGTGAACAACGCACTGTCGATCGCCCAGCAGTGGCAGGTCAATCGCATGATCGAAGGCGCCGGCCTCAAGGCCAAGTAGGATAGCCTCCCGCGGTGGCTGCTGGCACATCTGACACCATCGCCGCCATCGCCACGCCGGCCGGGCGTGGCGGCATCGGTGTGGTGCGGGTTTCCGGGCGCGAGCTGCTGCCCTTCGCGGCCGCGCTGACGGGCCGGGCGGCGCAGGCCTTCCCGCCGCGCCGCGCCACCAGCGCCGACTTTTTGGCTGCCGACGGCGCCCTGCTCGACCGGGGGCTGCTGCTGCACTTTCCCGCTCCGCACTCCTTCACCGGCGAGGACGTCCTCGAACTGCAGGGCCACGGCGGCCCGGTGGTGATGCACGCCTTGCTGGCGCGCTGCCTCGAACTCGGCGCGCGGCTGGCGGAGCCGGGCGAGTTTTCCCGCCGTGCCTTCGAAAACGACAAGATCGACCTGGCCCAGGCCGAGGGCATCGCTGACCTCATCGAAGCGGCCTCGGCGCAGGCCGCGCGCGCCGCGCTGCGCTCGCTGACGGGCGAATTCTCCCGCGCGGTGCATGCGCTCACCGATGCGCTGGCCGAGCTGCGCAGCCTCATCGAGGCGACGCTCGACTTTCCGGAAGAGGAAATCGACCCGCTCGTCGACACCGACATCGTGCCGCGTCTGGCCGGCCTGCGCGCCGACCTGGCGGAACTGCGGGCGCGGGCGCGCGAAGGCAGCGTGCTGCGTGCCGGCCTCACCGTGGTGCTCGCCGGGCTGCCGAATGTCGGCAAGTCCTCGCTGCTCAACCGGCTCGCCGGCGCGGAACGTGCCATCGTCACCGAGATCGCCGGCACCACGCGCGATGCCGTGCGCGAAACCATCCAGGTGGAGGGCATCCCGCTGCACATCATCGACACCGCCGGTTTGCGCGACACCGAGGACACCGTCGAGCGGATCGGCATCGCGCGCAGCTGGCAGGAGATCGGCCAGGCCGACGTCATCCTGCAGATCGTCGATGCGCGCAGCGGCGTGACGCCCGCCGACCAGGCCATCGCCGCGCGCCTGCCGGCCGGCATCGAGCGCGTGGTGGTCGAAAACAAGGCCGACCTGGCGCAGCGGCCGGTCGGCCGGCATGACACCGGCGGCACCGTGCATCTGGTGCTGTCGGCAAAACAGGGTGCCGGCATCGACCTGCTGCACGACGAGCTGCTGCGCGTCGCCGGCTGGCGCGGCCATGGCGAGGATGCCCTGCTCGCCCGCGTGCGTCACCTCGAGGCGCTGGCCGAAGCCGCAGCGCGCATCGCTGCCGCCAGCGCCCAGCTTGCCCGGCTCGAACTGGCCGCCGAGGAACTGCGTCTGGCGCAACAAGCGTTGGCGCGCATCACCGGAGAATTCAGCGCTGACGACCTGCTCGGCATGATCTTCGGCCGCTTCTGCATCGGAAAATAACAAGCCATCGGAAGGTTTAAAACGCCAGCAGCCAGCCGGCAATCTGCCCGACTACCTCGCGCTCCAGCCCGTTGAAGCCATGGTAGGCCATGGCCGCACAGGGGTCGCCGCGGTTCTGGCCGCCGGTGAATGCGAGCAGCTGCTGTTTCGGCAGGCCGGCCAGCTTGTTCATCAGGGCGGGCATGTCGCCGAAGGCGCAATGGCTGCAGCCGTCCTGTTCATGATGCACCACCAGCACGGGGATGCGCAGCCGCTCGAGCGGCAGGGACGGTACCGGGCGGCTCTTGTTGTCGGTGAGGATGGTCGCCGTCAGCACCAGGCCATCCGGTCCCGCGGGGCCGTCCAGCGCGGTGGCGACGTATGCGGCGGACTGGGTGCCGCGGCTGGTGCCGACCAGCCAGACCGGGATGTCGTGTTGCGCACGCAGCCAGGCCATCACCGCCCGGATGTCCGCGACATGTTCGGGCGTCTGCCGGAATGCGGAAAGGAACGTGCCGCCCTGCCGGTCCGAGGGCGCGTCGATCACCACCACCAGCAGTCCCTGCTCGGCGAACAGTTCGCGGCTGCGCACCAGGAAGTTGTTTGCGCCCCAGTTGAAGCCGCCCGCCGCGGAGATCTGCAGGCCGCCGTGGCCACCGGCGAACAGGATGACGGCGGCCTTGGGTGATTCGGCGGGCAGCACCAGCATGCGTTGCGTGACGCCGGCGCGCGTCGGAATGTCGATGACGCCTGACACACCCTGCCCCAGCGCGTGTGCGGCATGCGCCGCCAGCAGCAGGGTCAGCCAGATTTTCAGCAATCCTGGCATGCAATTCTCCTTGCCGACGAGACGGCGCGCCGTTCAAGCCTTCCGGCGGCCCCAGACGGCGTAAATGGGGTCGGAAACGAAGGTTTCCCGGATGTGCCGGTCATCCAGCGGGCGCGGCAGGCCGCGGATCGATTCGGTCTGCAGCCTATCGAAGGCGCCGCTTTGCCGGTACAGGTCGAGCACGCAGCCGAGGCGCTCGAAGGGATGCATGTCCGACCAGGCCATGATTTCCTTGCCGGGGAACCAGCGCTCGGAGAAGCTCGTGACGAAGGTGCCGCCGGGCCGCAGGACGCGCGCCACCTCGGCGAGGACTGCGCGCGGGCGCGTCAGGTATTCGATGGAAGCCGTGCAGATCACGGCATCGAAGGCCTGGTCGGCGAACGGCAGGCGCGGGTCGCGGTTGAGGTCGTGCACCACGGCTTCGGTCAGCCGCGGGTTGGCGCGCATCTCCTCGGCATTCATGCCCAGGCCGGTCACCCTGCAGTCCGTGGCGTTGTCGGGCAGGTGCGAGGTCCAGCTGCTCATCAGGTCGAGAATCTGCTGGCCGGGGGTCAGCAGCCGCGCGTGGAGCGCGCGCAACTGTTCGCTGGCCGCCGCGTCGAGATGCGGCAGCATGCGCGGCGCGGCATAGAACACGGCATCGTCGGCCGCGTTGCGGCGCGGGAGGGGCTCCTCCGCGTGGAAATCCGTGTCCAGGCCCGGATAGGCGGCCTGCATGCCCGGGCCGCGCAGGGTCGCCAGTTCGCCGATGTGGTTGCAGACGCCGCCGCGCTCGGCGCGGTCGCCTAGGTTGCTGATGTAGCGCGCATCGAGCGTGAGCGGATAGCGGGCCAGCGGGTGATTGGTGTCCGCCGTCAGGGCGTTTTCATCCATGCCGACGAGGCGGAAGGGGGTGAAGTCCCCCTTGTAGCAGTTCATGGCCGACCAGGCGAAGCCCTGCGGGTAAAAGCGGCCGAGGCGCGGCACCAGCGTCCGGTCGCGCTGTTTCGTTTCGAAGGCGCTTGCCGGGAAGCGGAATACCTGACCCTTGGCGAAGGGCGGGACGAGTACGCCGGCAGCGAAGGTGGCGCTGGCGGTCTCGCCTTCCTGCAGTTTGCGGATGTCGCTTTCCATCGTGTCCGGAAAGATGTCGCGCCAGAAATCGATCTTGTCGCTGAACAGGCGGTCACGATGCTGCGCCACTGCGCTCTGCCACGACAGGGTGAATTCGAATGAAGCCCGGTTTGCTTTTGCCATGGGTTTGCCTTTCGCGCGGCGGGGATTGCGTTCGGTTTCCTTCGCGTATCTGTATCTGCAGGCGAGAAATTCAAGCAGCGGGTCCGCCGAGCATGCGCGGTCCCTGCGGCGTGTCGATGTGGGCGACCAGCTGCGGGATGGCTCCGGCTGCCAGCGGCACGGCGCGAACCGGGCCTGCCAGGCCGATGGCCGCCAGCAGGCGGTTCACGCGTGCCGCATCGGGATGGCGGATTTCCAGCCCGGCGAGTGACAGCCCCTGCTCTGCGAGGCGCGCCGCCGGGTGCGTGGCGGCCTGCCACTCGATCAGCGCCGGCGCAACGCCATCGAGCGGCACCGCGCCATCGGCGGGAATGGTGATCAGCCAGTCGAGGGCGCCGCGGCTCATCGGCTCGACTGGCCCCAGCGCCTCCGGGCTGGCGGCAGCCGTGGCGTGGATGTCCGGGGTGCGCGCCACCCAGGCCGCGAGCGCCGGCGGCGCATCCGGGAGCAACTGGTCGAGGGCGAACCAGCGCGGCCGGCCGGGCGGCGGCGCGGCGGGGTTGGGCGCGATCACTTCGAGATAGAGCGCCGGGCCGAGGCGCAGCAGCAGGTTGTGGGTGCCCATGCGCGCATGCTCGCCGCCGGCCTGCGGCGCGACGCCGAGCGCCGCGCGGACGCAGGCGGCGCCCGCCGCCAGTGTAGGGGCGGTGACGACGATGTGGTCGATGGCGCTGCCCATCAGCGGGACAGCGCCTGGCGCAGGCCGAAAGCGAGCAGCAGCGCGCCGCAGCTGCGCTCAATGGCGGGCCTGGCCTTGCGGAACAATCGGGCAACCGGGGCGCCGGAAAGGAAGACGGCGACGCTGCCGTACCAGGCGGCGGCGATGAACGGGACGACGACGATCATGGCTGCCAGGGTGCCCGGCGACGCGCCGGCCGGTACCGAGGCCGAAAAGACCGAAGCATAGAAAATCATCGCCTTCGGGTTGGACAGGTTGGTCACCATCCCGGTACGGAAGGCGCGCGCCAGCGGGGCGCGGGATGGCGCGGCGGCGTGTTCCGGCAGCGGCGCGCCCGCATGCCGGAGCAGCTGGATGCCCAGCCAGACCAGGTAGGCGGCGCCGAGCAGCTTGAGCGTCCAGAACATCCAGGGAAACAGCGCGAACAGCACGCCGATGCCGAGGACCGCGGCGGCGGCCCACATACCGCTGATGCTGGCGATGCCGGCCACCAGAGACAGCGCCTCGGCGCGCGGCGCGCTGACGGCGCGGTGGGTGACGGCGACGAAATTCGGCCCCGGGCTCATGACGCCGACGGCGCAAACCGCGGCGGCCGTCAGGACGGCGGGAACGTCGATCATGGGAGCTTATTTCACGGGCAGGCCGAAGACGCTGAACCGACAGTATAGGTTCCCGGCACCAGATTCGGTCTGGAGGATGTTGTTCTGCGCGCGGTTTGCGGGTCGACGGGTTTCGTCAATTCAATGAACCAGCACTACCGACGCCACGGTGCACAGCGCCAGCAGCAGGTTGATGGCGACCATGCGACGGATGCCGTTGAGCGCAACCGCTGCTGCGGGCCACTCGGCGGCCGCGCAGTGCCGGCGCAGGCGGGGATACAGCACGGCATAGACATGGCCGAAGATGCCCGCCATCAGGAGGCCGAGCGTCATCATCAGGTGCCAGCCGAGCGGCGCGTGCTGGAAGCCGACCTGCAGGAACATGGCGAAGCCGCTGAGCAGCAGGACGACGACGGCGACCGCGGTGATGCGGAAGAACGACTGGAAGGTGGCCGCCCAGAGCGGCAGCCGCTGGGGCGGCTCGAGCACCAGCGCGGCGGCGGGGCGCAGGCAGAAGTAGGCGAAGAACATGCCGCCCACCCAGATGATGACGCAGGCGATGTGCAGGAAGAGCAGGAATTGGTTGAGCATGGTGTCGTGGGGCGGTTTACCTGGTTGATGGAATCGGTTGTTGCGCGACGAGGGCGGCCATGCCGAGCGCATCCGGACTGCCGCTGGCGCGCAGGCCCGCGACGACGCCGGCCCGGTTCTGCGGCGGCTGGTTCTGGCTGGCCTTCCACTTGCCGTCCAGCCGGGTGATGACGATCTCGATGCCGACGACCGCGCCGATCAGCTTCTCGGTGTAGTCGCGCGGGGCGTCGGACAGCTGCCACGGTTGCGGGAAGTCCGCCTCGTGGCGGCCGGTGAGCGCTTCGAGGTGAGCGCGCAGCCAGGCGGCGTCGTCGATGACGCGCAGCCTGCCGTGGGCATGGGCGACCGCGTAGTTCCAGGTCGGCACGGCCTTGCCGGTTGCCGCCTTGGTCGGGTACCAGGACGGCGTGATGTAGGCGTCCGGGCCGTGGAAGATCGCCAGCACCCCGGCATCCGCGCCGCCTTCCTTCCAGAGGGGGTTGGCGCGCGCGACGTGGCCGCGCAGGCAGCCGAACGGCGCGGGCGCGGCGCTGAGGTGGAGCGGGATGTGGTTGGCGGCGAAACCGTCCGCCGCCGGCGTGACCAAAGTCGCCAGCGGTCTTGCCCGCATCAGGGCGTGCAAGACCTCGACGCGCGGCTCGGCGAAGTGCCCGGGGAGGTACATCGGCTTACGCGAAAAAGTCGGCGCTGGCGGGACGGCGTCAGGGGTGGCCGCTCAGCACCCCGCGGCGCATTTGCCGGCGGCGTCGAACTCCATCGTCCTGCCCGACAGCGGGACGTGCACCGGCACCTTGACGGCTTTCATGAAGGCTTCCGTCTTGCTGCCCGGCCGCAGCTTGCCGCCCACCGTGCCGACCTCGTTGGCGTGCGAGGCGATCACCGCCGCCGGCTTGACGAGGTCGTTGATGACGTAGGCGGCCTCGACCGGTCCGGTGGTGAACACGCCGCCGATGTTCATGACCGCCAGCTTGGCGTTGTAGTGGTTGCGCACCACCAGTTCCTGGTCGGCGGTGATGCCGGTGTCGCCGGACAGGTAGGCCACCAGGCCGTTGCTGAAGCTGACGACGTAACCGGTCGCCGGCCCGACGTTGCCGGCGATGCCGGCCTCCTTCATCGCCGTGCCCACCACCCCGCCGAAGTAGTCGGGATCGAGGCCGTTGCTGTGCAGCGCGGCGACGGTGGCGATGCGCACGCCGCCGACGGTGACGCTGCCGCCGAAGCGGGCGAGCATCGAATTGGCCGGATCGCCGTTGTTGGCCTTCAGCTTGGCCGCGAAGAATGGCGGCATCTCGCTGCCGGTGACGATCTTCGCCTTCTTGGCGAGCGCGATGTTGACGGCATTCGAGTTGGGCATCGCCGACACCGAGGTGTCGGGCTTGTCGCAGCTCGATGTTGACGGCATTCGAGTTGGGCATCGCCGACACCGAGGTGTCGGGCTTGTC
>CAYYHO010000086.1:0-6927 GCA_964471725.1 uncultured Methyloversatilis sp.
CGGGCAGGGCGCCGCACGGGTGGCCGCGATGCGCAAGGCCATTGCCGCGGCGATGGCGCGCTCGAAGCGCGAGATTCCGCACTATTACGTCGCCGAGGACATCCCGCTGGCCGGCGCGCTGGACTGGCTGCGGCAAGCCAACGCGGAACGCCCCCTCGCCGAGCGCCTGTTGCCGGCCGTGCTGCTGCTGAAGGCGGTGGCCCTGACGCTCCGGCGCTTCCCCGAACTCAACGGCTGGTGGCAGGACGGCGCCTTCGTCGCCGCGCAACGCTGCAATCTCGGCGTGGCGATCGCGCTGCGCCAGGGCGGCCTGATCGCGCCGGCGCTGCTCGATGCCGACGGCAAGCCGCTGGCGGTGCTGATGCAGGAACTCGCCGACCTGGTGCAGCGCGCCCGGAACATCGGCGCCGGCACGCTGCGCAGTTCCGAATTGTCCGCAGCCGGCATCACCGTCACCAATCTCGGCGACCAGGGCACGCAGGTGGTCTTCGGCGTCATCTATCCGCCGCAGGTGGCGCTGGTCGGCTTCGGCCGCATCGGCGAGCGGCCCTGGGCGGACGCCGATGGCGGCCTCAAGGTGCTGCCGGTGGTCACGGCCAGCCTGGCGGCCGACCATCGCGTCTCCGACGGGCATCGCGGCGCGCTGTTCCTGCGCGAGCTCGCCGAGCGGCTGCAGCGCCCGGAAACCCTGGACGTGCCGGACAAGGAGCCGACATGAACACCCCCGCCATCCGCCCCGCGGTACTCGCCACGCTGCAGTCGGTCGCCCCCGAGCTCGAGGCGGACCAGTTGCGCGGCGACCGCCCGCTGCGCAGCCAGGTCGATCTCGATTCGATGGACTGGCTCAATTTCCTGCTCGGCCTCAACAAGAAATTCGGCATCGAGATTCCCGAAGCCGCCTACGTCAAGCTGGTGACGCTCGACGACGTGGTCGCCTACCTGGAACAGCACGGTTCTGAGAAAAGGTGACGCCTTGGGGCGTCACATGGATGGGATTGCGCGCGCAAACGGACGCAAGATGAGCGGGCGCACGGTGAGCCTCCAGGCACCCATTTGACCCTAGACGCTGGCAGGACAAACAAGCGATAATCAGCGCTCTTCGGCCTGCATTCCCGGCGCCTTTCAGCGCCAATGCGGGCTCAAACCATTCCTGATCCTTAGAGAGTCCACAACCTATGGCCGCTGTCGCAATCCAAGTACCCGCCCCGAGCCAGACCCGCCTGCTGCTTTCGGGCAACGAAGCCGTCGCCCGCGCCGTCTGGGAATCCGGCTGCAAGGTCGCCGCCGCCTATCCCGGCACCCCCTCGACCGAGATTCTCGAAGCCCTGCGCACTTATCCGGACATCTATACCGAATGGGCAGTGAACGAAAAGGTCTCGATGGAGGTCGCCCTCGGCGCCTCGATGATGGGCGCGCGTGCCTTCTGCGCGATGAAGCATGTCGGCCTCAACGTCGCCGCCGATGCGCTGATGACGCTGACGCTGACCGGGGTGGTCGGCGGCATGGTGATCGCCGTCGCCGACGACGTCGGCATGGCCTCGTCGCAGAACGAGCAGGATTCGCGCTTCTACGCCCGCTTCGCCCATCTGCCGGTATTCGAGCCGGCCGATTCGCAGGAAGCCTACGACATGGTGCTCGCTGCCTTCGCGTTTTCCGAGCAGCATCAGGTGCCGGTGATCCTGCGCCTCACGGCGCGCATCTGTCACGTCAAGTGCGTCACCCAGGTCGGCGAGCGCGTGGCGCATGAGCCATCCGGCTTCGTCAAGAACGCCGAGCGCTGGGTGATGGTGCCGGCGCATGCGCGCCGGCGCATTCCACTGATGTTCGAACGGGACGCGACATTTCTCGCGGCAGCGGAAACCTCCCCGCTCAACCGGGTCGAATCGGGCAGCGGCCGGCCCGACCGGCGCGTCGGTTTCGTCACCAGCGGCCCGGCCTACATGCATGTGCGCGAGGCCTATCCGAATGCGCCGGTGCTCAAACTCGGCTTCTCGCATCCACTGCCGCTCGACAAGATCCGCGCCTTCGCCGCAACGGTTGAAAAACTGGTCGTCGCCGAAGAAGTCGAACCCATCGTCGAAACCGAACTCAGGGCGGCCGGCATCGAATGCTACGGCAAGGACCTGCTGCCCAAGCTGGGCGAACTGTCGCCGCAAGTGCTCAAGCCGGCCATCGACTGCCTCCTGGGCACGGGGCTGGCGGAACAGGCACAGCCAGCCTCGGCAGCGCAAGTGTTCCCGCGCCCGCCGACGCTGTGCGCCTCCTGTCCGCACATGGGCATCTACTACACGCTGTCGCAGCTGAAGAACATCATCGTCTCCGGCGACATCGGCTGCTATACCCTCGGCGCCGGCCATCCGTGGAACGCGCTCGACACCACCATCTGCATGGGCGCGGCACTCACCGTGGCGCACGGCATGGACAAGGGCCGCGGCGCGGTCGACCGCAACAAGAAAATCCTCGCCGTGATGGGCGATTCGACCTTCCTGCACATGGGCATGCAGGGCCTGCTCGACGCCACCTACAACAGGAGCAACATCACCTTCCTGCTGCTCGACAACGGCACCGTGGGCATGACCGGCGGCCAGAACACGCCCGCCAACGGCCTCGACATCCGCGGCAACCCGGCGCCGCGCATCGACTTCCGCAAGCTGGTCGAGGCCCTCGGCGTCAAGCCCGAACGCGTCCGTGAAGTCGATCCCTACGAAATGCCCAACCTGTTCAAGGTCATCCGCGAGGAGACCAAGATCGAGGAAGTCTCCGTCATCATCGGCTACCGCCCCTGCGTGCTCACGGACGAATTCAAGCCGGCGCGCGCCTATGCCGTGGATGATGACAAATGTACCGGTTGCGGCAACTGCATCGACGTCGGCTGCCCGGCGATTCACGTCACCCGCCGCGAAAAGGTCGTCAAGCCCTCCGGCAAGGAAGTCGAACTCGCCTTCGTGCGCATCGACCCGATCGCCTGCACCGGCTGCGCGATGTGCCTGAAGCCCTGCGCACCGGACGCCATCGTGCAACTGGAAGCGCCGCGCATCGCCGCCCACATCCGCCTGAACTGAGGAAATCATCATGGAAAACCAGGTCAACAACATCCTCGTCATCGGCGTCGGCGGTCAGGGCGTCATGACCGCCACGGAAATTCTTGCCGAAGCCGCCATCGCGGAAGGCCACGATGCGAAGAAAACCGAGGTTGCCGGCATGGCCCAGCGCGGCGGCTGCGTGACCTCGCACCTGCGTTTCGGCCCCAAGGTACTGTCGCCGCAGATATCGCCGGGTTCCGTGCATGTGCTGCTCGGCTTCGAAGCTGCCGAAGCGCTGCGCTGGTCGCACTATCTCAAACCCGGTGGCCTGGCGCTGGTCAACGACTCGCACCTCGTCCCGCCGGTGGTCGAAATCGGCATGTTCGATTACCCGAGCGACCCGATTGGCCAGATGCGTGCCAAGGGCTACCGGGTGATCAGCTTCAACGCCGAAAACATCGCCCGCGAACTCGGCGACCTGCGCCTGGGCAACACGGTGATGCTTGGCGCCATCGCCGATCACCTGCCGTTCGCCGCCAACGTGCTGCTCCAGTGCATCGAGGGGCGTTTTGCCCGCAAGGGCGCGGAACTGGTCGAACTCAACCGGCGCGCCTTCGCGGCCGGCCGTGCCGCCGCGCAAGCCGCCCCTGCACCAGAATTGGAGACCGCATGACCGCACGCCTCATCGATGGCAACGCCCTGTCGCAAACCGTCCGCGCCGAACTGGCCGAAAAGGCTGCCGCCCTCAAGGCGACCCAGGGCATCACCCCCTGCCTCGCCGTCGTCCTCGTCGGCGAAGACCCGGCCTCGGCCGTCTATGTCCGCAACAAGGTCGCCGCCTGCGAGAAAGCCGGCTTCCGTTCGATCAAGGAAACCTATGCGGCGAACGTCGAGCCGGCCGTGGTGCTCGGCAAGATCGCCGAACTGAACGCCGACCCGACCGTGCACGGCATCCTCGTGCAACTGCCGCTGCCCAGGCAGTTCGACGCCGACGCGGTGCTCGAAGCCATCGACCCGGCCAAGGATGTCGATGGCTTCCATGCCGAGAACGTCGGCGCGCTGATGCAGGGCACGCCGCGCTTCGTCCCCTGCACGCCGTGCGGCGTGATGCGCATGCTGCAGACGCACAAGGTGCCGCTGCAGGGCGCCGAAGCGGTCATCGTCGGCCGCAGCAACATCGTCGGCAAGCCGATGGCGATGCTGCTGCTGGCGGAAAGCTGCACCGTGACGATCTGCCACTCGCAGTCGATAGATCTCGCTTTTCACACCAAACGCGCCGACATCCTCGTCGCTGCGGTCGGCCGCGCCAAAATGATCACCGGCGACATGATCAAGCCCGGCGCCACGGTGATCGATGTCGGCATCAACCGCACGCTGGATGGCAAGCTCTGCGGCGACGTCGATTTCGATTCGGCCAAACAAGTCGCCGGCCTGATCACCCCGGTACCCGGCGGCGTCGGCCCGATGACCATCACCATGCTGCTCGCCAACACGCTCGAAGCCGCGGAAAGAACGCTGGATCACAGGCAGGGCGGGCGCTGACATGAAGACCACCCACCCGCTGGTCGGCATCGTCATGGGCTCGGATTCCGACTGGCCGATCATGCAGGCGGCAGCGCGCGTGCTCGAAGAATTCGACGTCCCCTACGAGGCCAAGGTGGTTTCCGCCCATCGCACGCCCGACCTGCTCTACGACTACGCCGCCGTGGCGCAGGAGCGCGACCTCAAGGCCATCATCGCCGGCGCCGGCGGCGCCGCGCACCTGCCGGGCATGCTGGCGGCGAAGACCATCGTGCCGGTGCTGGGCGTGCCGGTGCCGTCGAAACACCTCAACGGGCTCGATTCGCTGCTGTCCATCGTGCAGATGCCCAAGGGGGTGCCGGTGGCCACCTTCGCCATCGGCGCGGCCGGCGCCGCGAATGCCGCACTGGCCGCCGTGGCGATCGTCGCAACGGGCAAGGATGCGCGCGGCAAGAGCCTGGCGCGCAAGCTGGAAGAGTTTCGGGTCGGCCAGAGCGAAAAAGTCCTGGCGATGAAGCTCGAACTGCCCAAGCAAGACTAGTCATGATCCTCCCCCCAGCCACCCTGGGCATGCTCGGTGGCGGCCAGCTCGGCCGCTTCTTCGTCGCGGCCGCGCACGAGCTCGGCTACCGGGTGCTGGTGCTCGATCCCGACGCCCTCAGCCCCGCCGGTCGGCTGGCCGACGAGCACCTCGTCGCCGCCTATGACGATGCCGCGGCGCTGGACCGCCTGCTCGGCCAGTGCGCCGCGGTGACCACGGAATTCGAGAACGTGCCGGCGGACAGCCTCGCCTACCTGTCGAAATTCGTCAGCGTGCGCCCGCATGCCGAGGCGGTACGCACCTGCCAGAACCGCAGCGCGGAAAAGGCTTTTCTCAGGCGGCACGGGTTCCCGCACGCTCCCTATGCCGACATCCGCAGCGCGGACGATCTGCGCAATGCCAACGCCGGCCTGTTTCCGGGCATCCTCAAGGTGGCGCGCTTCGGCTACGACGGCAAGGGCCAGCTGCGCGTCGACAGCCGCGCGGAAGCGCTCGTTGCCTGGGAGCAGCTGCGCAACGAAGCCTGCGTGCTGGAACAGCAACTCAGGCTCGACTACGAAGTCTCGGTGGTGCTGGCGCGCGACGCGCAGGGCCAGGTGCGCTGCTTCCCGACCGCCGAAAACAGCCACCGCCGCGGCATTCTCGACGTTTCCGTCGTGCCGGCGCGCAGCTCCGGCTGCCTTGCCGGCAATGCCGAGGAAATCGCCGAAGGCATCGCGCAAAGGATGGATTACGTCGGCACCCTCGGTGTCGAGTTCTTCGTCGTCAATGGCCAGCTGCTGGTCAACGAGATGGCGCCGCGCCCGCACAACTCCGGCCACTACACCCTCGACGCCTGCGTCACCAGCCAGTACGAGCAGCAGGTGCGCGCCCTGTGCGGCCTGCCGCTGGGCGAAGCGCGCGCCCACAGCGCCGCCGTCATGGTGAACCTGCTCGGCGA
Organism: uncultured Methyloversatilis sp.; assembly: GCA_964471725.1. Taxonomy (GTDB): domain Bacteria; phylum Pseudomonadota; class Gammaproteobacteria; order Burkholderiales; family Rhodocyclaceae; genus Sulfuricystis. Next base: position 6,026 of record CAYYHO010000086.1, read on the forward strand.
CATCTGGTACCGGGAAGACCCGCACCATGCCAAAGAGCCGGACTGGTCGCAGCTCCTCGCCGTGCCCAACCTGAAGCTGCATCTCTACGGCAAGCACCATCCGCGTCCCGGCCGCAAGATGGGCCATTTCACCGTGATCGGCAGCGACCCGCTCGCCGTGCAAAAGTCGGCGCTGGCGGCACGGCGCCTGATCGGCATCGCTGATGACTGAGCAGCAGCGCCCGACCGCCTTGATTCATTCGCCTGAAATACAGAAGGCTGTCGCACTGCTGCGCGCCGGCGAACTGGTCGCCTTCCCGACCGAAACCGTCTACGGCCTTGGCGCCGACGCCTCGAATCCGGCCGCCGTGGCGAAGATTTTCGCCGCCAAGGGACGCCCGGCCGACCACCCCCTGATCGTGCATATCCCGGATGCCGGGCATCTCGAAAAGTGGGCGGGCGAGATTCCCGAGACCGCCCGCGTCATGGCCAAGGCCTTCTGGCCGGGCCCGCTGACCCTGATCCTGAAGCGCCGGCCCGGGGTACCGGATGCCGTCACCGGCGGCCAGGACACCATCGGCCTGCGCGTGCCGAACCATCCGCTCGCCCTCGAACTGCTCGCCGCCTTTGGCGGCGGCATCGCCGCCCCCTCGGCGAACCGCTTCGGGCGCATCAGCCCGACCACCGCTCAGCACGTGCAGGACGATCTCGGTCCTGCGGTGACCTGCATCCTCGACGGCGGCCCCTGCCAGGTCGGCATCGAATCCACCATTGTCGACCTGACCGGCCCGCGCGCCATCGTCCTGCGGCCCGGCATGGTTTCCGGGCCCGTGATCGGCCGCGTGCTCGGCCGCGTGCCGCTGTCGGCCGACGATCCGCTCGTGCCGTCCGAGGTGCGCGCCAGGCGGGCTTCGGGCACGCTC
>CAYYHO010000087.1:0-6871 GCA_964471725.1 uncultured Methyloversatilis sp.
CGGAGGGGGAGAATCTGGTGGCGGGCTTCGGCGGCAACTCGGAAGATCTGCTGCGCGCCGTGGTCGGCGGCATGTGGCGCCTGATCGGCGCCCAGCGCATCGGCGGCATACCCAAGCTGATCATTTCCGAGGCGCGCAATTTTCCCGGCATCGCCCAGTTCTACCAGGACGAGGTGATCCAGCGCGGCACCGACCTGCTGGGCAGCGTGATCGCGCGTGGCATCGCCCGCGGCGAGTTCCGCCCGGTCGCCCTGCATGTCGCCATCCATCTGGTCATCGCGCCGGTGCTGATGCGCGTCGTCTGGCGCCATTCGCTCGACTGCTGCGCGGCCGCCGGCGTGACGGACGCGGACTATTTCAGCGAATATTTCGAGATCATGTTGCGCGGCCTGCGCAATGTTCCCCAGCCGTGAGAAAGGACTGGCAATGAATAGAGTCTGTTTCCGCCGGCAAGTGCCGCTCCTTGCTGCGACTGTGCTGCTAACGGCATGCAGTGCCGAGGCGCCCCCGCCTGCTGCCGTCCCGCCAGCGCCGACTTTTCAGCGGGTGCGCCTGGTTGATGTGGCGCTGCACCCGGAACGCAGCGCGCCGGCGGCGGTGATCGGCAAGCACGAGGCGCGGCTGGCTGCCGAGGTAGCGGCCACCATCCGCGCGCTGCCGGTCGATGTCGGCCAGACCGTGAAACGCGGCGCCGTGGTGGTGCAGCTCGATCCGCGCGATGCCGCGCTGGCCCTGGAACGCGCTGCGGCCGCACTGGCCCAGGCCGCAGCGCGGCAACAACTGGCGCAGGTGCAGCTCGAACGCGCCCGCGCCTTGCGCGAAAAGAACTTTTATTCCGCCGAAGCCCTGACCCTGCGCGAAACCGAATTGCTGGCCGCCGCAGCGGACTTGCGCGCCGCCACGGCGCAGCGGGACAGCGCGCGCCACGCGCTCGACAAGCACACCCTGCGCGCGCCCTTCGATGCCGTGGTGCGCAGCCGCGCCGCGCAGCTCGGCGAACTGGCCAGTCCGGGCAGCGTATTGCTGACCCTGGTCGATCAGGGCGAGCTGCTGCTCGCCGCGCAACTGCAGCCCGAGGACGCCGCATCGCTGGCGCAGGCATCGCAGCCGGAGTTCGCGGCGGCGGGCGAACGCCATCCGCTCAAGCTGCTGCGCGTCTCGCCGGCCTTGAACCGCGATTCGCGCAGCTTCGAGGCGCGCCTGGCCTTCACGGGCCCGCCGCCGCCGGCGGGGTTCGAAGGGCGGCTGCTGTGGCGCGAACCACAGGCCCACCTGCCGGCAGAACTGATGGTGCGCCGCGCTGGCCGCCTGGGCGTGTTCGTGGCAGAAAACGGCAAGGCACGGTTTCACGCTCTGCCGGCAGCACAGGAGGGACGCCCCGCCGCCATCGACCTCAATCCTGATGCGGCAATCGTCAGCCAAGGCCGGCATGCGCTGCAGGATGGCATGGCGCTCGAATGAAATTTTATCGGCAGCTGCTGGCGAACCACCCCTTCGCCAACATCACCTTCCTGGTGGTGTTGCTGATGGGGGTGTTCGCCTATCTGACGATGCCGCGCGAGCAGGATCCGGAAATCAACTTCAACTGGGTGGTGATCACGACGGTGCTGCCCGGCGCCGCCGCCGAGGATGTCGAGAAGCGCGTCACCACGCCGCTGGAAGACGCGATCAAGGGCATCGCCGACGTGCGCTTCTCGATGTCGTCCTCGCGCGAGAACGTTTCCAACATCCTGGTGCGCTTCCACGACATTTCCGAACGGGTCTTCGACAAGCGTGTCAATGATCTGCGCCGTGACGTGCAGAACAAGGCCAAGAGCGAACTGCCGGCGGAGGCGAAGGAGCCGCGCATCCTCGAAGTCACCACCTCCAACGGGTTTCCGACCGCACTGGTGCTGGTGACCGGCCAGGCGGCCGACGAGGTGCTGCGCCGCCAGGCGCGCAGCCTGCGCGACGACTTCGAGCGCATGGCGGGCATCGACCAGGTGTTCGCCACCGGCCTGCGCAGCCCGGAACTGCTGGTCGAGTACCACCCCGCGGCGCTTGCCAATCGCGCCGCCCAGGCCTGGTTCCGCGACACCTTTGCCGGCAAGATTGAAACCGATGCCAACGCTGCCGGCGCCGGCGACCCGGCGCAGCGTGCCGCCTGGCTGGTGCGCGTGGTCGGCCAGCATGTCGATCCCGGGCGCGTTGCCGAAATTCCGGTCAGTTCCGGCGCGCAGGGCCAGCCGGGACGCGCGCAGACCCCGCTCGGCAGCGTCGCCGAGGTGTCGCGCAGCCGCGCCAAGGCGGGCAGTCTGGCCAGCTACGCCGGCCAGCCGGCGGTGATGCTGGCGATCACCAAGAAAAGCCGCACCAACACCCTCGAGCTGGTCGAGCGCATCAACGCGTTCATCGCGGCGAAGAATCCGCTGCTGGCCGCGGAGGGCATCCAACTGCAGTTGCTGGACGACCAGACCATCCCGACGCGCGAGTCGATCCGCATCATGGAAAGCAATGCCGCGATCGGCCTGCTGGTGGTGCTGGCGATCTGCTGGCTGTTCCTCGGCGCGCGCATCGCCGTGCTGGTGGCGCTGGGCATCCCCTTCTCGCTGGGCGGCAGCTTTGCCATCCTCGCCGCCATGGGCTACACGCTGAACATTTCCGTGCTGCTCGGCGTGGTGATCGTTCTCGGCATGCTGATCGACGATGCCGTGGTGGTGGTCGAGACGATCTACTACAAGATGCAGCGCGGCATCGCCGCGCTCGATGCCGCCATCGACGCCTTGCGCGAGGTGTTCGCGCCGGTCACCGCCTCGGTGCTGACGACCATGGCGGCCTTCCTGCCCCTGATGCTGCTGCCGGGCATCGTCGGCAAGTTCATGTTCATCATTCCCTTCGTCGTCACCCTGGGGCTGGCGATCAGCCTGGTCCAGGCCTACTGGATGCTGCCGGTGCATGTGGTCGCATCCAGCGGGCGGGCGCGGCCGGCGGACGCCGACTGGCGGGCGCGCTTCAACCACCTGCTGCGCGTCAGGTACGCCCGCTGGCTGATCCGCGCGCTGCGCCATCCGCGCCGCGCGCTGGCGATCGCCCTGCTGTTGCTCGGTCTGGCGGTCGTCGCGGTGGCGTCCGGCATGGTACGGGTGCAGTTCTTCGCCTTCGACCCGCTGCGGATCTTCTACGTCAATGTGGACATGCCGGCCAGCGCGCCCATCGAGGCGAGCCTGGCGCAGGCCGAGCGCATCGAGGCGAAGGTCAGGGAGCACCTGCGCGCGGGCGAGGCGCGCAACACCGCCGCCTACGCCGGGGTCAAATTCACCGACACCGAGCCGCTCTATGGCGAGGCTTATGGTCAGGTCGTCGTGTCGCTCAATCCGCAGAACGCGCTGGACAATGGGCGTACGGTTCCCGAGATCGTCGCCGCCATGCGCGCCGACATCGAGGCGCTGCCGAGCCCGGGCAAGATCACCTTCACCATGCTCTCCGGCGGGCCGCCGCTGGAAAAGCCGGTGAAGGTGCGCGTGCGCGGCGACGACCCGCTGGAGTTGCGCGCCGCCGCCGACGCGCTCGCCGCCGTCGTCCGCAGCATCCCCGGCGCGCGCGATGTCGCCGATGACGACATCCCTGGCCGTCCGCAACTGGTGCTGGAACTCGACCGCGAGGCGTTGCGCGCCGCCGGGCTGGATGCCGGCCGGGTGGCGCGCCTGGTGCGCCTGGCGGTGGATGGCGAAATCGTCGCCGTGACGCGCGATCGCGGCGAACAGCTCGAGCTGCGCGTGCGCGCGCTGCAGCGAACCGGCAGCGGGACGGCGGGAGCGGTCGGCCCCGACATCATGCAGCTGCTCGCCAGCCCGGTGGCGCTGCCCGGCGGCCAGACCACCACCCTGGCCGCGCTGGTGCGCGCCGAAACGCGCGTCGGCAAGGGCGCCATCAAGCACTACAACCTGGTGCGCGCCATCACGCTGGAGGCCGACCTCGACAAGGCGCAGACCGATACCGTCGCGGCCAACCGCCTGATCCGCAGCGAGTGGGCGAAGCTGGCGCCGCAGTTCCCCGCCACCGGCATCGATTTCTCCGGCGAGCTGGACGACATCCAGGAAAGCCTCGACGCCATGCTGGCGCTGTTCGGCTTCGGCGTCGGCCTCATCTACCTGATTCTCGCCGCGCAGTTCCGCAGCTACTTCCAGCCGCTGCTGATCCTCGTCACCGTGCCCCTTGCCTTCACCGGCGTGGCGCTCGGGCTGCTGGTGTCGCGCAACCCGCTGTCACTCTATACGCTGTACGGTGTGATCGCCCTTACCGGCATCGCCGTCAATTCGGCCATCGTGCTGATCGCCGCCGCCAACGAGCGGCTCGCCGCCGGCATGAGCGTGCTGCACGCCGCCGTCTATGCCGCGCGCCGGCGCGTCGTCCCGGTCATCATCACTTCCGTGACGACCATCGGCGGCCTCTTCTCGCTGGCCTTCGGGCTGGCCGGCGAGTCCTTGCTCTGGGGGCCGGTGGCCGCCTCGATCGTCTGGGGCCTGTCGTTCTCGACCGTGCTCACCTTGTTCGTCATTCCGCTGTTGTACTGGCTGGCCATGCGCCGCAGAAAGATGTCGTCATGAAGCTCGGATGGTGGTTGGTGATCCCCCTGCTGGCCGCTTGCGGCGAAAAGCTGCCGCCGCCGGATGTCGTCGCGAGCGGCCCGAAACTCGTCAAGGCCATGAAAGTCGGCTCTGGCGGGACGGCGGCCGAGCGCCAGTACAGCGGCGAGGTGCGCGCGCGCATCGAGACGCCGCTGGGCTTCCGCGTCGGCGGCAAGCTGGTCGAGCGGCGCGTCGAGGTCGGCACGCGCGTGCGCGCCGGCGAGGTGCTGGCACGCCTCGACCCGGCCGACCAGCAACTGACGCTGGCGCAGGCCGAGGCGAACCGCGCGCTGGCTGCGGCCGAGCTGCAGCGCACGCAGGATTTGCGCGCACAGAACTTCGTCAGCGCGGCTGCGCTGGATGCCCGGCAAACCGCCGCCAGGGCCGCCGAGGCCCAGGCGCAACTGGCCAGGAACCAGGCGGCGTACACGACGCTGACGGCCGATGCGGCTGGCGTGGTCGTCGCCGTACTGGCCGAGCCGGGACAGGTCGTCGCCGCCGGCCAGCCGGTGTTCCGCATCGCGCGCGACGGCGAGCGCGAGGTGGCCATCGCCATTCCCGAATCGCGCCTCAGCGGGCTAAAAGTCGGTTCCGGCGCGACGGCGACGCTGTGGGCGGACAACAGCCGGAAGACCTACCGCGCCGAATTGCGCGAGCTGGCCCCGGCGGCCGATCCGGTGACGCGCACCTTCGCCGCGCGCCTGCGCCTGCTCGATGCCGATGCCGCCGTCGCCCTCGGCATGACGGCGGCGGTGCGCTTTGCCGATCCGGCCAGTCCGCGCATCGTCGTGCCGCTTGCCGCGCTGCTGCAGCGGGGCCGGGATGTCCCGGGTGGCCCGGGTGTCCCAGGTGTCGACGGGCCGGCGGTCTGGGTGATCGGCGCCGACGGCGCGCTCAGCCTGCGCCCCATCGCCGTAGCCCGCTATACCGATGACGGCGCCGTGGTCGCCGGCGGCCTGCAGACGGGCGAAACCATCGTCGCCGCCGGCGCCTTCCGGCTCGCCGAAGGCGAGAAGGTGAAGGCCGTCGCGCCATGAAAGGCCCGAACCTCTCCGCCTGGGCGCTCGAGCATCCCTCGATGATCCTCTACCTGATCATCGTGCTGATGCTCGGCGGCGCGCTCGCCTACCAGAACCTCGGCCGCGCCGAGGATCCCGAATTCACCTTCAAGGTCATGGTGGTGCGCACCCTGTGGCCGGGCGCCACCGCGCGCGAGGTCGAGGAAAAGCTCACCGAGCGGATCGAGAGGAAATTGCAGGAGACGCCCTATGTCGACCTGCTCAAGTCGGCCTCGCGCGCCGGCGAGTCGCTGGTGTTCATCCAGCTCAAGGACTACACGCCGCCGGCCCAGGTGCCGGAATCCTGGCGGCAGGTCAGGAAGAAGCTCGACGACATCCGCCACACACTGCCGTCCGGTGTGCAGGGGCCATTTCCCAACGACGAGTTCGGCGACGTCTACGTGAACATCTACGCGCTCGGCGGCGACGGCTACGACATGGCTGAACTGCGCCGCGCCGCAGTGGACATGGCGCGCGAACTGCGCCTCATCGCCGACGTGAAGAAGGTGGACCTGCTCGGCGTCCAGGACGAGAAGATCTACATCGAGATGGCGCCCGGCCGGCTCGCCGGCTTCAACCTCAACCCGCTGCAGGTGGCTCAGGCCCTGACGCAGCAGAACGTCGTCGCGCCGGCCGGTTTCATCGAAACGGCGAGCGACCGCGTGCGCCTGCGCGTCAGCGGGGCCTTCGATTCGGTCGACAGCATCCGCGCCAGCGACCTCGTCATCGGCGGCCGGCATTTCAAGCTCGGCGACATCGCCACCGTGCAGCGCGGGCTGGCCGACCCGCCCAATCCGCGCATGCGCGTCGATGGCCGCGACGTCGTCGGCATCGCCGTGGTGATGGCGAAGGGCGGCGACGTGATTCGCCTCGGCGCCAGCCTGCAAAAGGAAATCGACCGGCTCGCCGCGCGCCTGCCGCTCGGCATGGACGTTGCCAGCGTGGCCGATCAGCCAACCGTGGTGCGCGTCTCGCTCGACCTCTTCCTCAAAACCCTCGCCGAGGCGGTGCTGATCGTGCTGGCGGTCAGCTTCCTGTCGCTGGGTTTTCGCACCGGCATGGTGGTGGCGCTGTCGATCCCGCTGGTGCTGGCGCTCACCTTTCTGCTGATGCGCGCCTTCGGCATCGACCTGCACCGCATCTCGCTGGGCGCGCTGATCATCGCGCTCGGCCTGCTCGTCGACGACGCCATCATCGCCGCCGAGA
>CAYYHO010000088.1:0-6823 GCA_964471725.1 uncultured Methyloversatilis sp.
ACTTTGCAGATGCATATGCGAGATGATGGAACCAAGGACAGCAGCGAGCAATAGACCCCAGCAGGCTCCGGCTAGGCCAAAGGGAACGATCAAACCCAGGCTTGCGATCAGGATAGTCTGGTTAATCCATTGCAGCCGATGGCTGATCTTGATGTGCCCGGCTGCGATCAGGGCTTCGGAGGCAAATGCGTAGGGCAGACGCACGATGCCAACTGCGCAGATGATATGTGCCAGCGGCACCGAGGTTCCCCATTGAGAGCCATATAGCAATCGTATGATGCCTTCGGCCGCGATCCCGATGCACAACAGAAAAGGCCAGCCGATGCCGATCAGGAGTTCAATCGCTCGAATGTAAGCTGAGTCAACCGGCTTGCCGCATCGGGCCGCTTCCGAAAAAAACGGCAGACACACCTTGCCGACGGTGTTCAAGATGGCGCGGCGGAAGATTTCGACGAGCCCGTCGGCGCGGCCGAAATAGGCGACTGACGACATGTCGAGTACCCGGCCGATCACGGCTTCCGGCGCGCTCTTGCCGAGTTGTCCGAGCAGGTAGATGCCGACTGCATGCTTGCCGAAATGGAACACCTCACCGATGCCGGCAAAGGCCGGCCAGCGCGGCAGGTCTGCGGGTCGCTGGAAGAAGGAAACCAGTACAAAAACGGCAACCCCGGCTAGCGAAGACCAGGCCATGCTCATGTAGCTTTGTCCCGCCAAGACCGCAACCAGGACGACGACGAGCCCCGTCAGGTTTGAATACAGGCCGGCGAGGAACAAGGGCCGGTAGTTCATGTTGCGTCGATGGTAGGCCATGGTGATGGCACCGAACGGAATCAGGACGAAATTGACGGCCTGTACGCGCATCACGCTGCCAACCCCCGGTTGACTGTAGAAGGCGGCGACGGCATCGCTGGTAAAAAACATCACTGCGGCTATGAACCACGACACCATTAGGTTCAACCCGAAAGCTGCGCGGATTTTTCCGGGGGTGAGTTCTTTGGATTGAATCAGGTACTCGACAACCCCGAAATCGCGGAAGGTGCTGGCCAATGCGGCGAAAACGGCGGCGACCGCGAAGATGCCGATTTCTCCGGGAGTAAGCAGGCGGGCGATGACAAGCGAACTGGCGAGCTGGAGCAGCATGCCGACATGGTTGTCGGCAAAGGAGTACCACAGGGAGCGGCGCACGGAACTCAAGGGGTCAGTCCGGTCGATAAGTCTCGGTCATCGGATGCGGATGGCAATACTTGATTACTGTCTGCGAGGGGCGCGCGAGATCAATCGGCGAGCGGCTTCTGTGCGGGCTCCTCATCATCCGACTTGGCCACAGGCAGGGGCTTCGGCACGATGAGTGCCGGATCGCCGCCGAGCAAACGATATTGCTCTTGTAGCGTTTTCACCTTTGGGGAATACTCAAGCCCTTCTTGAGCCAGGCTTTTTGCTTCCGGACGCCGGCCTTGGGCGATCAGGTATTCGATCCATTGTGAATAGGCCGGCCAATAGTCGGGCTTGATTTGCCTTGCCCTGGCGAAGGCTTCGTCAGCACGTTCAGGCCGGACGAGCTTCAGTTCCGCCTCCCCGACGCGGGTAAGTATTTCCGGCGCCAGGATGAAGTCGGGCGCGGCTCGATCCAGCACGTAGCGGTAATCATTCAAGACATCTTGGAGGATGCCATTGCGCAGCTGCTTTGGAAAACCGTGGCGGTTGGTCCGACTGAGGTTGATGAGCGCCCAGCAATAATGGTGCAGATTCCAGAAATCCTTGCCCAGCATCGATACCCAATGGGGGGCGCGCGGGGAGGTGTTGAAATGGGCATCGCCATAACCGAACCCCATGGTGTCCGGGCAGTATTTGGGTATCAGTGCCATTTCGGCCTTGGTGATGTTCTTCGGCTTGTTGGCGAAGGCCGGCGCTGCCATCAGGCAGAAGATCGCGGTCAATAGCAGTCTGAGGGAAGGCGAAATCATCGCGGGAGGTTTGGATCGGGCAACACGATTGAAAAGATTTGTGCGACGAATGCTTCAGGCAAATACCATACACAGCGGGCATTATGCCGCAATCGCAGCAAAGCGGAGACAAGGCTTGTATCGGTCGCGAGATTCTAGAGTCCGGCCTTCGGGCATAATTCCCGATGCGAACTACCGGGAAATGATGATGAACAGGAAATTGCTGATCACGGGAGGAATCCTGCGTCCGAATGGATTCGAGCTCGGCGAAGGGAAATACTATGGCTGCGCACGCCTGCTCCGCCTCGATGCGGCGACTGGCGAGCTCGAAACCCTGATTTCGATCGATGCCGGAAACGAGAATACCCCGGCTCAGGATCCCAACCTGGAGTTCACTGTCGGCGCCGTCGAGAACGGGCGCCTGTGGCTTTCGATGGATACCGAAATCCGTTGCCATGCCTACCCTTCGCTGCTACTGGAGAAGGTGTTTTCACACCCGGCATTCCACAATATCCATTCGGTCGCGGTGCATGGCGAGCAGCTTTTCGTCACTTCGACCGGGCTCGACATGGTGATGGTGCTGGACAAATCCGATGGCCGTGTCGTCGAGTACATCAATGCGGAGGGCAAGCCGACCTGGCACCGGTTTTCGCCGGATACGGATTACCGCAAGATCTATTCGACCCGCCCCCACGATTGCCACCCCAATTACGTGTTCTGGATTGATGGCGAGCCTTGGGTCACACGCTGCACGCAGGAAGATGCCGTCAATTTGCGCGATGTGACTCAACGCATCGACGTGAGCGGCAAACGCCGCTCGATCAGCGTGCATGACGGCGTGACCCGTGCCGGGAAAATATATTTCACCACCGTCGATGGCGCGGTGGTCATCGCCGATGCGGCAAGCCGTGCGGTTGTCGATATGGTGGATTTGTCGGAACTGCCGGGCTTCGTTGGCCTGCGCGGCTGGTGCCGCGGCTTGTATCTCGATGGCGATGTTGCGTATGTCGGGTTTACCCGCCTGCGCCAGACGAAGCGCCAGGAGAAGCTGGCGTGGATCCGGCGCCTGCTCGACCGCGGGCATCCCGTTGAAGAGTGCTCCGTGCTGGCTGTCGATCTCGCCAAACGCAAAATTCTGGCGGACTATCGAATTCCGCTTGGGATGCTCGACGCCATTTACGGCGTGCTGCCGGAGCCTTCCGGCGACTCAGGAGAGGAATGAACCGGGATGGAACCGCTCATGCTGGCGATGGAGGAGCAAGAAGCCGCGAAGCAGGCTGCGCGTGCCTACAGGAGCCTGGATTTGTCGGGATCACAGCTGGCGCATTTGGAACTGTTGATGGCGGGGTATTACGGGCCGCTGCGGGGTTATCCGGGCAAGGCGGCTGGCGCTCGCATTTCCAGGCATTTGCAGGCACTGGCCCCCGGAGGCATGACGGTTCCCTTACTCGAAGTTCCGGAGACGTTCGGCGCGACGTTGCAGGCGGGCGAGCGCATTGCCCTGCGCGAACCGGAAGGCATCCTGTTGGCGATTTTGACGGTGAGCGATATCTGGCCCCGGAAAGAACCAGCGGCCTCCCCGGCCTCGCCTTCCGCCAGTGACGCAACACCCGAAACAGGCATGTTCGTCGCCGGCCGTATCGATGGCGTGGAGATGCCGGTCCATTACGATTTTCCGCTGGTGCGCCTGGGTTCAGACGAATTGCGCAAGCAGTATGGCCGTCATGGCTGGCGGAGGGTTCTAGCCTGCCAGCCGGGACGTCTGATCCACCGCGCCGAGGCGGCGCGCATCGCGCATGCCGCGCGTCTGACGCAAGCCGGCGTGCTGGTGCAGGTGCTGGCGACAGAAGAGCAGACCGTCACGCTCGATCATTACACCCGTGTCCGTTGCATTGAGCATTCCCTGCGCTATTTGTCCGACCGTGGCGCCTTGATGACCCTGCTGCCCATGCCGCAACTGCCCCATGGCGCCCACGAAGTGATTTGGCGGGCGACGTTGGCGCATCACGCGGGCGCGACACATTTGCTCGTCGAGCCGGAGTGGTGGAGGGGCGTGCAGGTCTCGGATCGCGAGTCTGTTCAGGCTCAGCTGAAACAGATCGGCATCGAGTTGCTTGACCTGCCGCGCTTCGCGCGCGAAGAGAATCTCGATGCCTTCCTGCCATTGTCCACCGACCCGGACGACGAGGGTGATTGCACCACCGACGATCTCGTTGCGAGGATCCGCTCAGGGGCAGATATTCCCGGATGGATTTCCTTCCCCGAGGTACTGGCCGAACTGCGCCGCAGTCACCCGGTGCGGGGGCGCCAGGGCGTCACGGTGTTTTTCACCGGGCTGTCCGGGGCCGGGAAATCGACCATTGCCCGCGTGCTGCTCGCCAAGTTGCTGGAAATCGGCGAGCGCACCGTGACCTTGCTCGATGGCGACATCGTCCGCAAGAACCTGTCTTCGGAACTGGGTTTTTCGCGACAGCATCGGGATCTCAATATCCTGCGCATCGGTTTCGTGGCCAGCGAGATCACCAAGCATGGCGGCATCGCCATCTGCGCGCCGATCGCACCTTACCGCGAAACCCGCAGGCGCGTGCGCCAGATGGTGGCGGGGCAGGGCGGCTTCTTCGAAATCCATGTGGCCACGCCGCTGGAAACCTGCGAGTTGCGCGACCGCAAAGGACTCTATGCAAAGGCTCGGGCCGGGTTGATCAAGGAGTTCACCGGCATCAGCGATCCCTACGAGTTGCCGGAGCACGCCGAACTGGTCATCGATACGCGCGACTGCACGCCGCTGGAGGCTGCCCAATTGATCATCAGCAGGTTGCAGAAGGAAGGCTTCCTCCACGCCAGCCATGGCGCGAGCGAACCCGCCATCAACCCTTCCCGCTAGACCGTTCCGGCCGGCGCGGCAAGAGGCCTTTACCGCGGACACCATGCAAGATCACTTGGGTACCGATGTCATGACAACCGCCCCCGACTTGTCCCGTCGCCGGGTCATCGGGCTCATGACCGTATTACCCTTGTTGCGCCCGGAACTTTGCGTCGCCCGGTCAGCACGCCCGTCGGGCAGCGGCATGACGCCTGTCTGGGCGCCCCCACCCGGCCACATCGCAAGCATCAGCCACCCTGCCGGCAAGCATCCGCTTGGACGCGGTGCTGTGCTTGGAGAAATCAGCCCGGCCTATCAATCATGGAACCCGAACCGGCCGAGCCTGCACCCTTACAACGCGGGGGTGGCTGCCTACGGCTGGCACTCGCATTACGGGTACTGTGGCTCTTCATTCAATACGGATACGCGCCAGATCGTCATGTACGGGGCCGGGCATGCTTCCATCAACGTTTGTGCTCCCTACTGTTTCGATCTGAACGACCTGCGCTGGAAGTGGCTGGACACGCCTCTGCCGTTCGACGCGTTCAAGTGCGTTCTTGACAAGGGATACCCGCATCCGCCGACGCGTGGGCAGATGGCAGGTTGCTATCCATCCGAGCAATATGATTACGACTGGGGCGACTTGAATGGCAGTTGGTCTGGCTGGCCATCCGGCCACAGCCAGGCGGGGAAGATCCAACCCGTGCCCTCGCATACCCGCGCCGGCCTGGTTCACATTCCCGCAAGCCTGGCGGGAAATGGGAAAGGCGCGTTGCTGGTCGCCGGGTCATACACCGGCGTGCTGGCCAATTCCGGCAACTACGGTGGGCACACCTTCGATTACGACACGCGGACCTGGAGCAGGTTGAACCAGCGTCCCGCTTCGCCGCTGGGCAGCCCGGTCTTTGACGGTCAGACGCGCAAGGTGGTGTATTTCGGCAATGGCGGAGATCCGACGAACCTCTACCGTGTCCTGGATGTCGATAGGCGCACATGGACCACGCGAAAATCCTCCGCGTCTTGTTTCTTCACCGTGGACGGGGGCGGGCAATTGCTTCACCAAGCTTCCAGGCTGCACATCGTTCCGGCGCATGTCGATGCGAATGGAACCTCGTCATGGCATACCAGGGATGCGTGGATCAGGTACCGGTTTTTTGCCACTCCCTTTGATGAGATCGTCGGGTCGGCGTTTTTTGCGCCGACCGAGCTGAATATCAAAGCAGCATCCTCCTGGCCGCTCACGAGCCAGGGCAACAACCGGTATCTCGGCTGGTCCTATTGTCCGGAAGACGCGTGCTTCTACATCATCAACGGCGAGCACGGATCGAACAGGTATTGGAGATTGGCCCCGCCAATGGGTGCGGAGACACAACATGAATACCTTGCCGGCACCTGGACATTGACGGAGCATGCTTTCTTGAGTGGCTCCCTGTCATCCCCGGGAGGCAGGCCGCGCAGCATGATGTACAACCGCATGCAGTGGGATGTCGTCAGTCGGTCGTTCGTCTGGTGGCCGGATTCCGTCGAGGGTCCTGTACAGGCATGGCGCCCCTCTATGCTTTGACATCATTGCCTGACCGCCCTGCAGCCCCGGATACAGCGACCTAACGAAAGGTAACCCAAGTTTTCATGCGCCTTTTTAGCTTTACCCATCTGGCGTGAAGCGCGGATAGCAATCCGAAGCGATAGACGTTCGCATGGTAAATCGGCCGCGTTTCGCCGACCCACAGTTTCTGCGAGTCGTTGTAGCGGCCATACATCTCGATAATCCGAAAGCCACGGCCTTCAGCAATGATGCTTTCGATGATTCGATAAGTCTTTATCACGCCGGGGCCAAGATTGCGGTAGTCAGGATCATAGGTTGTTTTCAACAGCACGACGACATCGTCCTGTGCTATCGCAATCTGGTAGGCAACCGGGATGGCGCCGAACTTCAGCGTATACATTCTCGCCGCTCCTCTTGGAGCGAGGCGTTCCATCAGGGCGGTGTAGAACCTGGCCTGTCTGTCCCCGGGTA
>CAYYHO010000089.1:0-6809 GCA_964471725.1 uncultured Methyloversatilis sp.
TGACTTACGTGGTCGACCGCTTCAAGGGCTGGCCGCATTCGGGCCACATCACCCTGCTGCGCGGCGAACGCTCGCGCCTCGCCGACCACGCGGCGGAAGTGCTATAGCAATTCAGATGCCGAGATAGGCCGCCTTGACCTGCTCGTTGTCGAGCAGTTCCTGCCCGGTGCCGGTGAGGGTGATCGAGCCGGTTTCCATGACATAGCCGCGGTCGGCGATTTCCAGTGCGGCATAGGCATTCTGCTCGACCAGGAAGATGGTCATGCCCTGGGCCTTCAGGGTGCGCACGACGTTGAAGACTTCCTCGACCAGCAGGGGCGCGAGGCCCATCGAGGGTTCGTCGAGCAGCAGCAGGCGCGGCCGCCCCATCAGGGCGCGGCCGATGGCCAACATCTGCTGCTGGCCGCCGGAAAGCGTTCCGGCAGGCAGGTGGCGCTTTTCCTTGAGGACCGGGAAGGTCTCGTAGACCCGCGCCAAGCCGACGGCCAGCCGGCCCCTGGATTGGGTGATGGCGCCGAGGCGCAGGTTGTCCTCGACCGACAGGGGGCCGAAGACCTGGCGCCCCTCGGGCACCTGGCAGATCCCCAGGCTGACTCGCTGGTCCGGACTCAGCTGCGTGATGTCTTCGTCATCGTAAATGATGGTGCCGCCCGCCACCGGCTGCACGCCGGAAATGGCCCGCAGCAGGGTCGTCTTGCCGGCGCCGTTGGCGCCGACCAGGGCCACCAGTTCGCCGCTGCGGATCTCCAGGCTGATTGCCTTGATGGCGCGGATGCGGCCATAGCAGCTCTCGACATCGCGCACGGAGAGTACCGCGCGACGCACCGGAGCGGCGACCTCGGACAGCAGCTGGCCGGCGGCCGAGCCGCCGAGACCGACCGATTCCGGCGCCAGGTTGACGACGCGATGGTAGAGCTCGCGGAACTCCGCCTGGCGCCTGGCGCCGAACTGCGGGTGATCGGCATCGGACAGCACCGCATCGAGCTTCTCGATGTCCGCCGCCGTCAGCACCTTGTAGGCACGCGGCAGCAGCCTGCCTTCCTCCTTGCCGATGTGGCTGCGGATTTCCGCCACCAGTTCGCGCAGCGCCTCGACGAACTGCAGCCGCCCGGCCTCGCTATCCGAAGCATCGAGGGCGGCGCGCAGGCCGGCGATCAGCGGGGCGCCATCCGTGTGCTCGTGCTCCAGTTCGTCGATGAGCGGAATCAGCGAGGGGTCGCGCTCGCGCAGCAGGCCGAACAGCAGCGCCTCCTCGCGCGGGTTGTGCATGTGGTTGGAGTACTCGTCGATGTAGGTGAACACCGCCTCGAAGAAGCGCTTGTCGGGCTGGGCGCCATGCTCGATGTCGTCGGCCAGGTCGGCGATCGCATGGCCCAGTTGCCACTGGTTGCGGTGTTCATCGGTGATCGTTCGCAAGGTCAGGCTGCGCATGCTCTTCGCCCTCACTGATGGGTGCCGAGATAGGCGGCGATCACGTCCGGATTGCGGCGTACCTCGGCCGCCGAACCCTCGGCGAGCCGCTTGCCATAGTCCAGCACCAGGATGCGGTCGGAGATGTTCATCACCATCTTCATGTCGTGTTCCACCAGCACCACGGTGACGCCGGAATCAGCGACCTTGCGCACCAGTTTGTCGACCTCGCCGGTCTCCCTGGGGTTCAGGCCGGCAGCCGGTTCGTCGAGGAACAGCACGCGCGGCCGGGCGGCCAGCGCGCGGGCGATTTCGAGCCGCTTGAGGGCGCCGTAGGGCATTTCGTCGGCGTGGGCAGCCAGATAATCGGCGAGGCCGACCAGGCGCATCAGTTCAGTCGCCTCGTCGCGCAGCCGGGCATCGCCGCGGGCAATGCCCGGCAGGCGCAGCGCGCCCTTGAGCAGGTTGCGGTCCAGCCGCAGGTGCGCGCCGACCATGACGTTCTCGAGCGCTGTCATGTTCAGGCAGACCTGCAGGTTCTGGAAGGTGCGCGCCATGCCGAGGCGCGCCAGGTCATGCGGGGCGATGCCGGCGATATCCCGGCCGTCGAGGCGGATCTGCCCCTCGCTCGGGACATAGATGCCGGTGATCAGGTTGAACAGCGTCGTCTTGCCGGCGCCGTTCGGGCCGATGACCGAATAGACGATCCCGGCATCGACGGCAAAACTGACGTTCTGCACGGCGCGCACGCCGCCGAAGATCTTGGTGAGGTTGCAGACTTCGAGGAGGGCCACTCATCGCCTCCCGAACTTTGCCGCCAGAGTCGGCACCAGGCCCTTGGGCAGGAAGATCATGCAGAACATCAGGATGGCGCCGAAGGCCACCGTTTCCCAGCCCTCGAAGCCGGCCAGGGCCTGCGGCAAGGCCGTCAGCAGAACAGCGCCGACGACCGAGCCATAGATCGAAGCCATGCCGCCGATGACGACCATGGTGACCAGTTCGATCGAGTGAAAGAAATCGGCCACATTCGGCGTCACGAAGCCGACGTAATGCGCGGTCACCGAGCCCATCAAGCTCGCCGACATCGCCGACAGCACGAAAATCGCCAGCTTGTAGCGCGCCAGGTCGACACCGACCACCTGCGCCGCCACCTCGGAGCCATGCAGGGCGCGCAAGGCGCGGCCGAAGGGTGAATCGATCAGGTTGAGCGAGGCCCACAGGCTGAGCAGCAGGATGCCGGAGAGCACCCAGTACCATTGCTTTTCGCCGGCGATCTCGAAATTGAACAGCGCGAAGGACGGCACCGGCATGCCGTCCGGACCGCCGGTCAGCATGGCTTCGTTGCGAATGACGATCGACAGGATGATGCCGAGGCCGAGGGTCGCCATCGCCAGGTAGTGGCCCTTGAGCTTGAAGATGGGCCGCGCCACCAGCGCCGCCAGCACGCCGGCAGCCAGCGCCCCGGCCAGCATCGCGCCGACGGGCGTCCAGCCGTAATGAGTGGTCAGCACGGCGGAAGCGTAGGCGCCGATGCCAAGGAAGCCGGCGTGACCGAGGCTGATCTGGCCGGCGAAGCCGATCAGCAGGTTGAGGCCGAGCACGATGCAGGCATTGATCAGCATGCGGATCGCCAGATCGAGGTAGAAATTGTTCGGCAACAAAAACGGCAGTACGGCCAACACAGCCGCAATCACCAGCAGGCCGGCATAGCGCGACCTAAACACGGTCGGTGACCTTGGCGCCGAACAGGCCGCGCGGCATGAAGAACAGGATGACCAGGATCAGCACGAAGGGAATCGCGTCCTTGTAGGCCGAAGAAATGTAGCCGGCGCCCATCGCCTCGATGATGCCGACCAGCAGGCCGCCGACCACGGCGCCGAGGCCGTTGCCCAGTCCGCCGACGACGGCGGCGACGAAGCCCTTGAGGCCGAGCATGATGCCGACATCGTAGGAAGTGAGCGTCAGCGGCGTCAGCAGAATGCCGCCGACCGCCCCCAGCGCCCCCGACAGGGCGTAACTGATGAACAGCACCCGGCTGGTGTTGATGCCGACCAGTTGCGCGGCGAGCCGGTTGAACGAGGTGGCGAGAATCGCCTTGCCCATCAGGGTACGGCTGAAGAACCAGCCCAGCGCAGCCACCACCAGCGCCGCGACGCCGAGCACCCAGAGGCTTTGCGGCAGCAGGGTGGCGCCGGCGACGACGATCGGCTCGGAGCCGGAAAAGGCCGGGAAGCTGTGCGTTCCCTTGCCGAGGAACACTTGCACCACGCCGCGAATCACCAGCGCGGCGCCGATGGTGATGATGATCAGCGTGGTCACCTCAGCGTTCCTGGCCGGTTCGATGGCCAGCTTTTCGACCAGGATGCCGACTAGTGCCGGAACCAGGATGGCCAGCAATACGGCCACCGGCATCGGCATGCCGGCCTGCAGGAAGAACACCGTGAGCATGCCGCCGAGCATGATGAACTCGCCCTGCGCGAAGTTGATTACGTTGCTGGCGTTGTAGATCAGCGTGAATCCCAGCGCCGCCAGCGCATAGGCAGCCCCGACGGTGATGCCGGAGAACAGAAATTGCAGAAATTGCGGCAGCCACTCGCCGTTCATGGAATCCCTCCTCCCGAGGATCGGAATGATCCGCGACCTCTTCTTCTCGACCGGGTCGGCGCACCAAGAGTGCAATTATGCCCGAAGCGCCGCGACGCGGCAGCCTGCCGCCCATGACCTGCCCCATAACTGCATGAATGCATGCATAGAAGCGAATTTCACAACCCCTGGCGCTATGTGGTAATTTCTTCCTTCGCCTCACGGCGCCACCATAACAACAGCAGCGGGGGAGACAGGAATGGCGGCCAGCAGACCGCAAGCGCAAGCCTACGACCGTATCGAAACAGCCAGCCGCGACGAGATCGGCGCCTTGCAGCTGACCCGGCTGAGGAAAACGCTCAAGGACGTCTATACGCACGTCCCCCACTATCGCCGCAAGTTCGATGCGGCCGGCGTCGCGCCCGCAGACCTCCGCGAACTGGCCGACCTGGCCAAGTTCCCCTTCACCACCAAGTCCGACCTGCGCGAGAACTACCCCTTTGGCATGTTCGCGACGCCGCGCGAGCAGGTGGTGCGCGTGCATGCCTCCTCCGGCACGACCGGCAGGCCGACCGTGGTGGGCTATACCCGGAACGACATCGCCAACTGGGCCGGCCTGATGGCGCGCTCGATCTACGCCGCCGGCGGCCGCCCCGGCGACATCGTCCATGTCGGCTACGGCTACGGCCTGTTCACGGGCGGCCTGGGCGCCCATTACGGCGCCGAGCATCTCGGCTGCACCGTGATTCCGATGAGCGGCGGGCAGACCGAGAAGCAGATCCAGATCATCAACGATTTCCGGCCCGACATCATCATGGTCACCCCCTCCTACATGCTGGTGCTGGCCGAGGAGTTCGAAAAGCAGGGGCTGGACGCGCGCGCCTCGTCGCTGCGCATGGGCATGTTCGGCGCCGAGCCGTGGACTGAGGCGATGCGCGCCGAGATCGAGGCCAAGATGAACATCGATGCCGTCGATGTGTATGGCCTTTCCGAGGTGCTGGGACCCGGCGTGGCCAGCGAATGCTTCGAGTCGAAGGATGGCCCGGTGATCTGGGAGGACCATTTCTATCCGGAAATCATCAACCCGGAAACCGGCGCCCTGGTGCCCGACGGCGAGGAAGGCGAACTCGTGTTCACCTCGCTGACCAAGGAGGCCTTCCCGGTCATCCGTTACCGCACGCGCGACCTCACCCGCCTGCTGCCGCCGACCTCCCGCAGCATGCGCCGCATCGGCAAGATCGTCGGCCGTTCCGACGACATGCTGATCATCCGTGGCGTGAATGTCTTCCCGACGCAGATCGAGGAACTGATCCTCAAGGACCAGCGCCTCTCGGGCAACTACCAGCTGATCGTCACCCGCGAAGGACACCTCGACGCCCTCGAGGTGCAATGCGAACTGCAGCGCGAAGCTTCGTACAAGGTGACCGGCGCGGAACGCCAGGAAGTCGCCCACCTGCTCCGCCACCACATCAAGTCACTGATCGGCGTGACGACCGAAGTCAGGGTCATGGACTTCGATTCGATTCCGCGCATTCAGGGCGGCAAGGCCAAGCGGGTCATCGATCAACGCAGCAAAATATGATTTTCATAACAAAGAGGAGAAGATCAACATGAAGAAATTGCTGAAAGGCTTCGTCCTGGCAGCGGCAACGAGCATCCTGGCGCTCGGCAGTGCGCTGGCCGCCGAACCGATCAAGATCGGTTCGATCCTGTCGGTTACCGGACCCGCCGCTTTCCTGGGCGACCCGGAACTGAAGACCCTGCAACTCTACATCGAGAAAATCAACAAGGAAGGCGGCGTCATCGGGCGGCAGCTCCAATTGGTGCACTATGACGACGGCAGCGATGCCGGCAAGGCCAACGGCTTCGCCAAGCGCCTGATCGAGGAGGACAAGGTCGACCTGATCGTCGGCGGTTCGACGACCGGCAGCACCATGTCGATGGCGCCGCTGGTCGAAAAGGCGGGGCTGCCCTTCATCTCCCTCGCCGGTGCGGTCGTCATCATCGAACCGGTCAAGAAGTGGATTTTCAAAACCCCCCACACCGACCGCATGGCCGCGGAAAAGGTGTTCGAGGACATGAAGAGGCGCAACCTGACCCAGGTAGCCCTGCTCTCCGAAACCTCCGGCTTCGGTCAGTCGGGCAAGAAGGAAACCGAAGCCATGGCCGCCAAGATGGGCATCACACTGGTGGCCAACGAAACTTATGGCCCCAAGGACACCGACATGAGCCCACAGCTGACCAAGATCCGCAACACGCCGGGGGTGCAGGCCGTGTTCATCTTCGGTCTTGGCCAGGGACCGGCCATCGTCACCAAGAATTACCAGCAACTCGGCATCAAGCTGCCGCTCTATCACGCGCACGGCGTCGCCTCCGAGGAATTCATCAAGCTGGCCGGCCCGGCTGCCGAAGGCGTGCGACTGCCCGCCGCGGCGCTGCTGGTGGCCGACAAGCTGGATGCCAAGGATCCGCAAAAGCCGGTCGTCATGGGCTACCGCAAGGCCTACAGCGATCGCTACAAGGAGGACGTCTCCACCTTCGGCGGCCATGCCTTCGACGGCCTGATGATGGTGGTCGAAGCCATCAAGCGGGCGGGCGGCACCGACAAGGCCAAGGTGCGCGACGAGATCGAGAAAACCAAAGGCTTCATCGGCACCGGCGGCAAGGTCAACATGTCGCCGACCGACCACATGGGACTCGACCTGTCAGCCTTCCGGCTCATCGAAGTCAAGAACGGCGACTGGTCGCTGGTAAATTAACTCCCGCCCTCCCCCAACCCCGTCCAATCGCAAACGTCGCTCGCGCGACCTTCCCTC
>CAYYHO010000090.1:0-6774 GCA_964471725.1 uncultured Methyloversatilis sp.
CCGCCCTGCAGCAGTTCAAGGACGACTACGACAAGAACCAGCCGCTCTGGAAGGTATTGCCGGAGTTCGTCGCCAAGCATCCGCGCTACGAGCGCATCGGCTTGCGCGACCTCTGCAAGCAGATCCACGAGGTCTACAAGGCCAACGACGTGGCGCGCCTGACCACCGAGATGTATCTCTCGAACATGGTGCCGGCGATGCGGCCGGCCGATGCCTTTGCCAAGATGGCCCACCGCGAGATCGACCGCGTGCCGATCGACGAACTGGAGGGCCGCGTCACGGCCGTGCTGCTGACGCCCTACCCGCCGGGCATTCCGCTGCTGATTCCGGGCGAGCGCTTCAATCCGACCATCGTGCGCTACCTGCAGTTCGCCCGCGAATTCAACGCCCGCTTTCCCGGTTTCGAGACCGACATCCACGGTCTCGTGAAGGAGAACGGCAACGGTTATTACGTGGACTGCGTGCGCTATTAAGCCAACTGCGCCAGCAATTCCTCCGCCGGTTGCGGCCGGCCGAACAGGTAGCCCTGGAACACTTCGCAGCCGCTGGCCTTGAGGAACTCGAGCTGGACCTCGGTTTCCACGCCTTCGGCGACGACATCGAGGCGGAAGCTGTCGGCAATGTCGAGGATGGTGCCGACCAGGGCGACATCGTCCGGGTCGCGGGGCAGACCGTTGACGAACGCGCGGTCGATCTTCAGTTCGCGCAGCGGCAGCCGCTTCAGGTAGGACAGCGAGGAATAGCCGGTGCCGAAATCGTCGATCGAGAAGCTCACGCCCAGGTGGCGCAATTCGTTCATGCGGGCGATGGCGGCGTCAATATCGTGCATCAGCATGCCTTCGGTGATTTCCAGCGTCAGGCGCGGCGCGTAGGCGCCGGTCTGCTGCAATAGCTTGCGCACCCGCGAGACGAAATCCGCTTCGCGGAACTGGAGCGGACTGACATTCACGGCCACCCGCAATTCGTGTCCGGCGTCCTCCAACTGCTTGAGGATGCGCAGCGCCGTTTCGAGCACCCATTCGCCGATCGGCACGATCAGGCCGGTTTCCTCGGCCAGCGGAATGAAGCTCACCGGCGCCACCAGGCCGCGCTCGGGGTGCTGCCAGCGCAGCAGGGCTTCGACCCCCACCACGCGGCCGGCGACATCGGTCTGCGATTGCAGGTGGAGGCGCAGTTCGTTGCGTTCGAGCGCCAGCCGCAGTTCGCCCTCCAGCGCCATGCGCGCTTCCGCCGCCGCCTGCATGTCGGGCTCGAAGAAGCGCACCCGGTTGCGGCCGGTCTCCTTGGCGGCGTACATGGCGGTGTCGGCATGGCGCAGCAGGTCGTCGGCGGATTCCGCGTGTTCCGGAAACAGGGTGATGCCGATGCTTGCGCTGGCATGGTATTCGGCGCCTTCGATGTCGAATCCGGGGCTGAGCGAGGTGCGCAGCTTCTCCGCCATGTCGCGCGCCAGCTTGGCGGCATTTTCGGCGTGATGGCCGAGGTTGGTCAGCAGGACCACGAACTCGTCGCCGCCCAGCCGCGCCAGCGTATCGGCCTCGCGCAAGTGCATGCCGAGACGCCGTGCCACCTCCTTGAGCAGGCGGTCGCCGACTGCATGGCCGCGCGAATCGTTGAGGCGCTTGAAGTTGTCGAGATCGATGAACAGCAGGGTGCCGAACTCGCCGGTTCGCCGCGCGCCGGCCAGCGCCAGGCCAAGCCGGTCGTGCAGCAGGCGGCGGTTGGGCAGGCCGGTGAGCGGGTCGAAGAAGGCCAGGTGCTCGATCTCGGCCTCCGCCTGCTTGCGCTCCGTGATGTCCAGGATCGTGCCGGTGATGCGCCGCGGCATTCCTGCCGTGTCGCGCTCGGTGATGCGCCCGCGCGACAGGATCCAGCGCCATTCGCCGGATTTGTGGCGCATCCGGTACTCGGCCTCGTAGCGGGCGGTCAAGCCTTGCAGATGCGCCTGTTTCATCCGGTCGGCAGCGGGCAGGTCGTCGGGGTGCACGCGGCTTTTCCAGGTCTCGGATGCCTGTTCGATCTCGTCGAGGCGATAGCCCAGGATGGCGGCGAAACCTTCGTCGAAGACCAGTTCCCCGGTGGCGAGGTTGCGGTCCCACAGGCCCAGGTCGGCGCCCTGCAGCGCCAGCGACAGGCGCATGCGGCTTTCTTCCAGCGAGGCGCGCAGGCCGTAGGCTTCGGTAACGTCCTGGAACACCATCACGGCGCCGACCAGTTGACCGGCCGCATCGCGGATCGGCGCCGCGCAGTCGGAAATATGGCGGCGGCTGCCGTCGCGGGCGATCAGCACCGTATGGCTGGCGAGGCTGACGACGCCGCCGAAATCGCGCACCCGGACGAGGGGAACTTCGACCGCCTGGCCGGTCTGGGCATTCTCGAGTTTCAGCACTTCCGTGATCGCCCGCCCGCTGGCCTCAGCCTGCTGCCAGCCGGTAAGCGACTCGGCGATCGGGTTGAGATAGGTGACGCGCAGATGAGTGTCCGTTGCGATCAATGCCTCGCCGATGGATTGCAGGATGGCCGACCAGCGGCTTTCGCTGACCGCCAGATCGTCGATCGCGCCGGACACCTTTTCTGCCATGAGGTTGAAGGTCTGCGCCAGGCGGCCGACCTCGTCGACGCCGCCATCCTGGCTGCGCGCGTCATAGTGCCCGGCGGCAAACCCGCTGGCGCTGGCCGCCAGTTCCTCGATGCGCCTGCCCAGGTGACGGGCCCAGCGATGAAACAGGAACAGGGCGAACAGCGTCGACAGGGCCAGCACGGCAAACAGGGCCAGCAGCATCTGTCTGGTCAGGTTGGCCAGCAGATCGGCCGTCAGCCGCACTTCGACGCGGCCGAAGCTTAACCCTCCCTCGACCAGGTCGAGCGCCATGTCTGCCGCGAACAATCCGGTCGCTGCGCCTTTGCTGCTCACCTCCAGCACGATGTCGCCGGCCGCCGAGCGCACGGTGACTGCGGTGACCGACTCGCTGCCGACGATTTCCCGGACGATTTCCTCGACCGCGGCGTAATTGCGCTCGATCATCGGCCCGGTGAGTGCGGTGGCCAGCAGGGGACGCATCAGCTCCTGCTGGTGGCGCATGCTTTGCTGGGCCACCCAGCCGACCAGCCCGGCGGTCATCAGGCCCAGAAATACCACCGCCAGCAGCCCGGCGCCTGCCGCCAGCGCGATCAGCTGGGTACGGAAGGACAGCTGCGCGAAGCGTTGTTTCAGGGTGGTCGGCATGACTATGACTGGGCGGCCCCGCAGTTACAGTTACGGTTACGGTTACAGTTGGCGGTAATACTCCACCACGAGGGGATCGAGCGCTTTCATCTCGGCTTCCTTGACCGGCAGCAAGCCCTCGTGGCTCAGCGCGGCAATGAATGCAGAGCCCGCGGGGCCGCTGTCCGGAAAACCGATCAGTTGCGCCGCAAGGGCTGCGGCAAACGGCGCCAGGTGCGGCGCCACATGGTAGATCACGGCAGACAGTCCTGTCGGCAGGGCTTCGAGCACGCGCACCTGACGCGCGAGCCCGGCATCGACCTGTTTCAGCGTGGTGCGCGAAACGATTGCCGCAGCCGTTTCGCCCATCAGCAGGCGATGCAGCGAGTTGGCGTGCGAATTGGTGACGACGATGCGAAAGTCCCGGTCCGGCACGAGGCCATGGTCGCGCAGATGGCGCAGGCCGATCACCGTCAGGGCGGCATGGCGGTCGGTGACGGCAAGGGTCTTGCCCTTGAGCGCAGCGAGAGATCTCCTGCTGCTGTCGGTGGGGACCACCAGTAGGGGTTCGAGCGGCGTGCGCGTGCGGGCGACGGGCAGGAAGCCGTGTTCGCGCTGCGCGATGCGGGCGAGCAGCATCGAGTCGGCGACGATGTCATAGGCGCCGCTGCGCATGCGTTCGAGATGCTGGGCATAGTCGGGAGCGCTGACGATATCCACCGGCTTGCCCAGGGTTGCCTCGAGCACCGGGATGAGCGGCGCGTAGAGCGTCACCAGACGCCGTGTCGGCAGGTAGGGGACGACGGCAAACGTCAGGCGGCTGCGCGTGGTGCTGGCGATGCAGCGGCGCTGTGCGGCAATCAGGAGCGTTGCGGCGAGGCCCGCGCGGATGAAGTTGCGCCGGCGGCTAGCGGCCGCGGACAAGGAGGAGTGTCGATTCATAAGATCCTTGCGTGGCTGGGAAGGCTGGCGATCCAAGTTGGCGAACTTACCACAGCGGGACGCGTCACCGCAGGATTATTCAGCGCCGCGCGTAACTCACGAAGGCGAAGTCGAAGCCCGCCTCGGCACGCTGCGTGGTGCGGGCCGTTTCGCGCCAGTCCGCCGGGTCGAGTTCCGGAAAGAAGACGTCGCCCATGAAGTCGGCATCCAGTTCGGTCAACTCCAGTCGCTGCGCCAGCGGCAGCGCGTGGGCATACAGTTCCGCGCCGCCAATGATGAAAAGGCCCCCCCCGAAAGCGCCGACCTGGATCGCCTCCTGCAGGGAATGCACCACCGTGGCGCCTGCGGCCGCATAGCCGGGGTCGCGCGTCACGACGATGTTGCGGCGGCCGGGCAGCGGCCGGAAGCGCGCCGGCAGCGATTCCCAGGTCTTGCGGCCCATGATGACGGTATGCCCCGTGGTGAGCGCCTTGAAATGGCGCAGATCTTCCGGCAGGTGCCAGGGCAGGGCGTTGCTGTTGCCGATCACGCCGTTGCGCGCCACGGCGGCGATCAAGATCAGGCAGGGATTCATGGTTGTAACAGACTGGTGTAGAGGTCGCGGTAGCGCGCCGCCGGCTGTCCCCAGCCGTAATCGCCGGCCATACCGTTCTGCTGCAGTTGCTGCCAGCGTGCAGGGTCCTGCCACAGTTTGGCTGCGCGCCGCACGGCGCGCATGAAGGCGGCCGGTGTGGCATCGGCGAACACGAAGCCGTTGGCGCTGCCCTGGCCAAGGCGGGCTGCCGAATAGTCCGCCACGGTATCGGCGAGTCCGCCGGTGGCGCGCACCACGGGCGGCGTGCCGTAGGCCAGGCTGTACATCTGGTTGAGTCCGCAGGGCTCGAAGCGCGACGGCATCAGGAAGCTGTCGGCGCCGGCCTCGATGCGGTGCGCCAGCGTTTCGTCGAAGCCGATGTGCACGGCCACATTGCCCGGATAGCGCTCGGCCAGTTCGAGAAACGCCGCTTCCAGCGGTTTGTCGCCGCTGCCCAGCACCGCCAGTTGCGCCGGCAGCGCCGCCAGCAGCTTGCCGCTGGCGGCCACCAGGTCGAGCCCCTTCTGGCTGGTCAGCCGGCTGATGACGCCGAACAATGGGCAGTCGCTGCGCTCCGGCAAGCCCATCTGGCGCTGCAGGGCGGTCTTGTTGGCCGCCTTGGCGGCGAGGTGCGCGCGGTCGTAGGGGGCGGCCAGCAGCGTGTCGCCGGCAGGGTTCCAGACCCCGGTGTCGATGCCGTTGAGGATGCCGGTCAACTGTGCGCCGCGCTTTCGCAGCAGGCCCTCCAGGCCCATGCCAGCGGCATCGGTCTGGATTTCGCGCGCATAGCTCGGGCTGACCGTGGTGAGGGCGTCGGCATGACCGAGGCCGGCCTTGAGGAAGGACAACTGGTCGTAGTACTCGACGCCGTCGATGTGCCAGTCGCTGGCCGAGAGGCCGAGCGCCGGCAGCGTGCCGGCAGGGAACAGCCCCTGGAAGGCGAGGTTGTGGATGGTCAGCACGGTCGCTGCGCCGCCACCTTCATAAAAGCGCAGGTAATAGGGCGCGAGGGCGCTCTGCCAGTCGTGGCAGTGCAGGATATCCGGATGCCAGGAGCAGGGTGTCGCGGCGCTGGCCAGCCGGGCGGCCACGCGCGATAGCAGGCCGAAGCGCAGCGGGTTGTCGAGCCAGTCGTGGCCGGCCGCATCGAGGTAGGGATTGCCAGGCCGGTCGAACAGCGCAGGGCAATCGAGCAGCCAGAACGTCAGTCCGTCCGGACTGCTTGCCTCGATCAGGTCAACCGCCGGAAACTGGCCGCCGAGACCGCTCAGCGTGGCGATCTGGCGCGCCTTGGGGAAGGCCCGGCGCAGGGCCGGATAGGCCGGTACCAGCACGCGCAACTCGCAACCCGCCGCCTTGAGGGCACCGGGCAGCGCACCGGCGACATCGCCGAGGCCTCCGGTCTTCACCCAGGGGGCGATTTCGGGTGTCGCGAAGAGGACTTTCATGATTTGCTGAAGGCGATCAGACCGGCGGTGGAACTGTCGACGCCCGAGACAGGGATTTTGCCCTCGATCATCGGCAGCAGCGTGTTGGCGATCTGCTTGCCATACTCGACGCCCCACTGGTCGAAGGCGTTGAGGTTCCAGAGCGCGCCGAGCGTGAAGACCTTGTGTTCGTAGAGCGCGACGAGCGCGCCGAGGGTGTGCGGGTCGAGGCGCGGCAACAGCAGCGTCGTCGACGGCTGGTTGCCGGGAAAGACTTTGTAGGGAGCAAGAAAAGTCGGCGCTGGCGGGACGGCGCCGGCCAGCGCCTGTTGTGCTTCTGCAAGCGTTTTGCCCCGCATCAGCGCCGCGCTCTGCGCGAAGCAGTTGGCGAGCAGCTTTGCGTGATGCCCGGCGAGCGGGAAATCGGCCTCGCGGCAGGCGATGAACTCGCAGGCCAGCGCCCGGCCGCCCTGATGGAGCAGCTGATAGAAGGCGTGCTGGCCGTTGGTGCCCGGTTCGCCCCAGAGGATGGCCTGGGTGGCATGGCCGACCGGCCGGCCGTCGCGGTCGACCTGCTTGCCGAGGCTTTCCATTTCGAGCTGCTGCAGGTAGCGCGGCAGTAGGCC
>CAYYHO010000091.1:0-6721 GCA_964471725.1 uncultured Methyloversatilis sp.
GTGCCGCTGCACGCCCATCCACTCGTAGTCGCGGAAGAACTCGCCGAAATCGGCGCGCACCGGCAGGCCGGCCTTTTTCGCCTTTTCCCAGTAACGCGCCAGCCAGTCGAGCGTGCGCTCCTCCTCCCAGGCGAGGTAGGCATCCTTGAACAGCGAGACGAGGTCGTAGCTGAGCGGGCCATGCACGGCATCCTGGAAGTCGATCACCCCGGGTGAATCGCTGCCGGCCATCAGGTTGCGCGAGTGGTAGTCGCGGTGTACAAAAACCTGGGG
This sequence comes from uncultured Methyloversatilis sp., assembly GCA_964471725.1. Lineage (GTDB taxonomy): Bacteria > Pseudomonadota > Gammaproteobacteria > Burkholderiales > Rhodocyclaceae > Sulfuricystis. The sequence continues at coordinate 274 of CAYYHO010000091.1, forward strand.
TTCGGCCAGGTTGACGGCGAGAATCCGGTCGAACAAGGCCGCCAGCGCATTGCGCTGGGCGTCGTCGAAGCCGATAGTCACATGCCTGCCGAGATACCAGTCGGGAAACAGATTGAGCTCGCGCAGCAGCAGCGTGCGGTCGTAGGGCGGCAGGCTGCCGGGTCGGCTGGCGCGCTGGATGGCGATCAGCGTGTCGATGGCGGCGCGGTAGAGTTGATCGGCATCGCCGCCGCCCTGCAGGGCCGCCAGGTAGGTGGTCGAGCCGAGGTCGGAGAGCAGCAGGAAGCCCTGTTCGAGGTCCTGCGCCAGCACCGCCGGCACCCGGGCGCCGGCACCCTGGAACAGCCGCTGTACCTGCAGCCAGGGACGCACATCTTCGTGCGCCGGCGGCGCATCCATGAGGATGAGCGATTCGCCCCCGAGCGGGCTGACGCGCAGGTAGCTGCGGAAGCTGGCGTCATTGGAGGCCGGCGCCAGGGTATATGTTTGCCCGGGAAGCTGCGTCGCCAGCCAGTCCTGAATTTGCTCGATGCGCTCCACGCCAGGAAATCCGATCGCCAAAAAGGGGCTGCCCTGCGGCGATTGCAGGATGATCCCCGATGATAGAATCGCGGATTCTAACATTGGCGTGCCTGCCGACCCGGTCGTCGGCGGCCGCGAACGCGGCGGAAGCAAGCGACAATCTATGCTGTTGGCAAACAAGCGGCGGGGGAGGGAAGTGCTGGTCTGGCTGGCCCGGGGGGCATGGGTCGGCGCCGCTTCCATGGCTGCCAGCGGGCTTGCCTGCGCCAGCGAGAACCTGCCGCCCTTGCGCATCGATCCGGCCTTGCTGGGAGCGCCGCCGCTCAAGTCGCCTGCGCCGCCACGTCCGGCAGCCGCACCCGCACCTGCATCAACATCCGCATCAACATCCGCGCCCGCGCCGACAAGCGCCAGCCAGGCCGCAGTCGGCGCGGCGACGCCGCCGCCCGCCGTGGCGGAGCGTCCGGCGATCGCACCGCTGTACTCGGCGCATGTGGCGGCCGGCACCCTGCTGCCGCCGCCGCGCACGACGAAGCAGAAGGAGCCGATCGACAAGCAGTCGGCGCCGACCAGCGTGACCGCGCGCAACATCAGCGGCATCAACGAGGTCGAGATGATCGCCACCGGCGATGTCGTCCTGCGGCGCGCGGACGATACCCTGGAGGCCGAGCGCATCGTGTTCCGCCAGGATCAGGACGAGGTCGAGGCGTTCGGCGCCGTGCGCCTGACGAGTCCGGATTCGGTCATCACCGGCCCGCGCCTGCGCCTGCGCATGGCCGACAGCACCGGCGAATTCGAGTCTCCCGCCTACACCATCCGCAGCCAGCCGAAAGAGGTGCCCGAGCCGGCGTTGACGATGGCGGGCTTGCCGGCGGTCGGTCCCGATGGCAAGGTGTTCGCCACCACCGGCCGCATGCTGCCGCGTGCGCCGGTGACGGCGAGCGGCTCCGCCAGCATCCTCGAGTTTCGCGGCGAGGACCAGTACCGCCTCAAGGATGCCACCTACAGTACCTGTACAGCCCAGCAACGCGACTGGGAGGTGGTGGTCGACCAACTCGACCTCGACTACACCACCGCCACCGGCACGGCGCGCAGCGCCACGGTGCGTTTCCTCGACGTGCCGCTGTTCTATACCCCCTGGCTCAGTTTCCCGCTCAACAACGAAAGAAAGACCGGCCTGCTGACGCCGACCATCGGCTCGACCAGCAAGAGCGGCATCGAGGTGACGGCCCCGTGGTACTGGAACATCGCGCCCAACATGGACGCGACCATTGCGCCGCGCCTGATGTCGAAGCGCGGCCTGCAGCTCAACACCGAGTTCCGCTATCTCAATTACGGCTACAGCGGCCAGGCGCGCGTCGAATACCTGCAGGACGACAACCTGGCCAAGCGCGACCGCTATGGCTATGCGCTGATCCACAATCAGGTGCTGGGTCACGGATTCTCCGCCGCCCTCAACCTCAATGGCGTTTCCGACGACCGCTATTTCAGCGACCTGTCCACGCGCGTGGCGGCGGTTTCGCAGGGCAACCTGCTGCGCCAGGGCGTGTTGAGCTACGCCGGGCCCTGGTACGGCGCAACCATGAATCTGCAGACCTATCAGACCCTGCAGACCGAGCAGCACCTGCCGACCCCCTATCGTCGACTGCCGCAATTGACCGGTACCGCCAATCGCCACGATCTGCCGCTCGGCCTCGCCTTCAACCTGAGTGCGGAGTACGTCAACTTCGATCATCCGACCGAACTGCTCGGCAAGCGCAGCACGCTGTATCCGCAGCTGTCGCTGCCGCTGAACACGGCGGCGTTCTGGCTGACGCCGAAGGTCGGCCTGCACTCCACCCAATATCAGTTGAGCGGGCAGGAGCGGCTGGCCGTCACCGATTACCGCAAGACCGTGGCGACCCAGCAAAGCCGCGCGCTGCCGATCTTCAGCGTCGATGGCGGCTTCGTCATGGAGCGCGATACCCGGCTCTTCGGCCGCGCGCTGCTGCAGACGCTGGAACCGCGCGCCTACTACCTGTACGTGCCGACGCGCGACCAGGGCACCCTGCCCATATTCGACGCCGGCATCGCCAGTTTCAACTATGCCCAGATGTTCGCCGAGAACCGCTATGCCGGCGGCGACCGCATCGCCAACGCCAACCAGCTCACCCTGGCCGTGACTTCGCGCCTGCTCGATCCGGTCAGCGGGGCGGAACTGATGCGCGCCACCCTCGGCCATCTGCAGTATTTCACAGTGCAGGCTGTGACCCTGCCGGGCGAGATTGCCCGTACCAGCCGGTCGGCCGACATCCTGGCCGCCCTGTCCGGGCTGGTGATGCCGAAAACCTATGCCGATCTCGGCTGGCAGTACAACCCGCGCGACAGCCGGACCGAGCGCCTCACCGTCGGCGGCCGCTACCATCCGGCGCCCGGCATGATCTTCAACGCCGGCTACCGCTATGCGCGCGATCTGCTCGGGCAGATCGACATCTCCGGTCAGATGCCGCTGACCGGCGGCTGGCACGCGGTGGGCCGCTACAACTACTCGACCAAGGAGCGCCGCATCATCGAGACCATTGCCGGACTGGAGTACAACGCCGGCTGCTGGGTCGGCCGCTTCGTCGTCCAGCGCCTCGCCACGATTGCCGACAAGCCGACCAGCGCCCTGTTCGTGCAACTGGAACTCAACGATTTCTCGCGCATCGGTTCCAATCCGCTGGAACTGCTCCGGCGCAACATTCCCGGCTATGGCGTCATCAATCAGCCGACCGCCGATCCCGTGTTTGCCGCTCATTAATGCCACGACTTTCCTCATGAAAATCATTTCCGTTCTGCTGCTCTGCCTGAGCCTGCTGCCTGCCGTCGCGACGGCGCAGGCACGCAAGCCCAGCCAGCCCATCGCCATTGACCGCGTGATCGCCGTCGTCAATGACGAAGTCATCACCCAGCATGAATTGCGCGACCGCCTGCTCAACGTCGAGCGCCAGTTGCGCCAGCGCGGCACCCAGTTGCCGCCGCGCGACGTGCTCGAGAAGCAGTTGCTCGAACGCCTCGTCGTCGATCGTTTGCAAAAGCAGTTCGCCAATGAAACCGGCCTGCGCATCGCCGATGCCGAACTCGATGTCGCCTTGCGCCGCATCGCCGAAAACAACCAGCTGTCGCTGGCCAACTTCCGCGCCGCCCTGGAGAAGGACGGCATCGAGTGGCGCCGCTTCCGCGAGGAGATTCGTGACGAGATGACCCTCTCCCGCTTGCGCGAGCGCGAGGTGGAAAACCGCATCGTCGTTTCCGACGGCGAAATCGACAATTACCTGGCCCATCCGGGACAGGTCGATCAGACAGCCGTGGTCGCGCTGGCCCATATCGTCGTGCGCGTGCCCGAGCAGGTCGATCCCGGCCGGCTGATGCAATTGCGCGCGCGCGCCGAGGAGGCCCTGGCCCGCCTCAGGAACGGCGAGGATTTCGGCCGCGTGGCGGCCAGTTATTCGGCCGCCGCCGACGCCATGTCCGGCGGCCTGCTGGAGCCGCGCCCGGTCGACCGGCTGCCCAGCCTGTATGCCGAGGCCATCGCCGGCATGAAGCCGGGCGAAGTCAGCGGCATCCTCAGAAGCCCGGCCGGCTTCCATATAGTCAAGCTGGTCGAGCGGCGCGGCGGCGCGGCAATCGGCGGCGCCATCCGCCAGACGCGTGCGCGCCACATCCTGCTCAAGGTGAATGAACTGGTTTCCTCCGAGGAGGCGCGCCACAAGCTGGTCGGCCTCAAGGAGCGGCTCGACAATAACGCCGATTTCGCCGATCTGGCGCGCCTGCATTCCAACGACCTCTCGGCGGCCAAGGGCGGCGACCTGGGCTGGCTCTACCCGGGCGATACCGTGCCGGAGTTCGAGCGGGCGATGGATGCCCTCAAGCCCGGCGAACTCAGCGCGCCCGTGCAGTCGCCGTTCGGCTGGCACCTGATCCAGGTGCTCGAACGCAAGGTGGCCGAGGCCGGCGACGAACGCAAGCGTCTGCAGGCGCGTCAGGTATTGCGCGAGCGCAAGTCCGACGAGGCCTACGAAGACTGGCTGCGGCAGCTGCGCGATCGCGCGTATGTCGAATACCGCATTGAAGAACGCTGAACGTCATTCAAGTCCGGCTGGGGCGGCGCCACCCGGCGCCCCCGGGAGTAGGGCGCAGCCGGGCGCTTTCCCGGTGGGCGAACGCCTCGGCACCGGCCGACCCGTCATAGCGGTCACCTCGGGCGAACCGGCCGGCATCGGCCCGGAAATCTGCCTGGCGCTGGCCGACTGCAAGCTGCCGGCGCGCCTCGTCGTGTTGGGCGACCGCGATCTGCTCGTCAGCCGCGCGCACAGCCTCGGGGCGGACATCGATGGGCTCGAAATCCTCCATGTGCCGCTCGCCGCGCCCTGCCAGGCGGGATTCCCCGCCGCCGCCAATGCGCGCTACGTGCTCGCGCTGCTCGACCGGGCGCTGGCCGGCTGCCGCAGCGGCGAGTACGCCGCGATGGTCACCGCGCCGCTGCACAAGGGCATCATCAACGATGCCGGCATTCCCTTCACCGGCCATACCGAATACCTGGCGGAACGCACCGGCACCGCGCGCGTGGTGATGCTGCTGGCCGGCGCCGGCTTGCGCGTGGCGCTGGCGACCACCCATCTGCCCCTCAAGGACGTTGCCGCCGCCATCACGCCGGTGGAGCTGGAAACCACCTTGCGCATCCTGCATGCCGAACTGCGCAGCAAGTTCGGCATCGCGCAGCCGCGCATCCTCGTCGCCGGCCTGAATCCGCATGCGGGCGAGGGCGGCCACATGGGCAAGGAGGAAATCGCGGTGATCGAACCGGTGCTGGCGCAGCTGCGCGCGGAGGGCATGAATCTGATCGGGCCGCTGCCCGCCGACACGCTGTTCACGCAGAACGTGCTGGCCGGCTCCGATGCCCAGCTGGCGATGTATCACGACCAGGGGCTGGCGGTGCTCAAATACGCCGCCTTCGACGAGGGCATCAACGTCACGCTGGGTCTGCCGATCATCCGCACCTCGGTCGACCATGGCACCGCGCTGGACCTGGCGGGCACCGGCAAGGCTTCGACATCCAGCCTGCTGGCTGCTGTCGCCGCCGCAATCGACATGGCACAACGCCAATTATGACCCGCCCCCCTTCCCCCCCCTCGCGGGGGGTTTTTGTTAGCGCGCTCCGCGCGGCTATTATGGGGGGCTGTCGGTTTGGCTGCGGAGCGGATTGCGGCTTCGCCGCGTGTCGCGTTGCCTTGGGGCGGCCCGGCGGCAACGCTGGCGTGTTTCATTGCAGCACATGAGCCAACACAGGGGGCACGTTGCGCGCAAGCGGTTCGGCCAGAATTTCCTGGTTTCGCCGGGCGTGGTCCAGCAGATCGTCGCCGCGATCGCGCCGCGCGCGGGCGATACCGTGGTCGAGATCGGCCCCGGACTGGGCGCGCTGACCGTCCCGCTGCTCGAGCGCCTCGAACGCCTGCATGTCGTCGAAATCGACCGCGACCTGATCGAACGCCTGCGCCAGCGGTTCCCGCCCGAGCGACTGAGCATCCATGCCGGCGACGCGCTGGCGTTCGATTTCGGCACGCTGGCGACCGCGGGACCGCTGAAGATCGTCGGCAACCTGCCCTACAACATTTCCACCCCGCTGCTGTTTCATCTCGCCGGCTATGCGGATGTCGTGAGCGAGATGCACTTCATGCTGCAGAAGGAAGTGGTTGACCGCATGGCGGCCCAGCCTGCGACCGGCGATTACGGCCGCCTGTCGGTGATGCTGCAGTACCGCTTCGACATCGAGCGCCTGTTCGTCGTGCCGCCCGGCGCCTTCGATCCGGCGCCGAAGGTCGATTCGGCGGTGGTGCGCATGATTCCCAGGAAACTCGGCTCTGGTGAGACGGCAAGGAGCGAAGCGTGCTTTGCCCGCCTGGTGCAG
>CAYYHO010000092.1:0-6711 GCA_964471725.1 uncultured Methyloversatilis sp.
TTTCTTGGCCCCTTGAGGGGAGATCGCCGCGCAGCGGCGATTTCGGGGTGGGCTTACTCATCCTCGCCGAAACGATCGGCAATCAGCGCCAGCAGGGCGGCGAGCGCCGCCTCGGCCTGCGCGCCGGCGGTATCGACCACCACGCTGCTGCCCTTGCCCGCCGCCAGCATCATCACGCCCATGATGCTTTTGGCGTTGATGCGGCGGCCGTTCCGTTCCATCCAGACTTCGCAAGGGTAGCGGCCGGCCAGCTCGGTCAGCTTGGCGGAAGCCCGCGCATGCAGCCCCAGCTTGTTGGTGATTTCGATCTCGGCGCGCGGCATGCGGCTCGCCTTCAATGCTTCAGCATGTTGAGGACGCCATCGCGGCCGCCGCCGGTAGCCTTGGCGATCAGCGTCGCCATGCCCTGCTCGCGGTTGTTGATGGCGCGCAGCAGCATCGGCAGATTGACGCCGGCCAGCCCCTCGATGCGGCCCGGTTCGAGCAGCTTGGCGGCCAGATTCGAAGGCGAAGCGCCATAGATGTCGGTGAGCAGCAGCACGCCGGCGCCGCTGTTCACCAGCTCGGCCATCTGGCGCGCCAGCGGAACCAGGTCGTTGGGGTCGTCGCCCGCCGCCAGGCCCAGCTGGAGCAGCTGGTCGGGACGCCTGTTCAGCACATGACAGGCGCATTGAATCAGCGCCTCGCCGAGGGTGCCATGGGTGATGAGCAGCAGACCGATCATGGGAGCCATAGGGGCCGGATTATGGCACGACGTGCACGGCAAGATCGGCCGGCTCGAAGGCCAGCCGCGGGCGCAGGGCGGCCGTCACTGCGATCCCGCCGGCCGCATCGACGCGCAGCACCAGGCCGGCGCCGATCTGCTGCGCCATCGCCGGCCAGTCGTCCCCGGCGACGAAGAGGGGCTTCGAGAGGACATCGGAACGCAGGCCGGCATCGGGCGACGGCGGGATCAGCACGGTCAGTGCCTGCGTGCCGCCCGCCGGCACGCCGGTGCGCGGGTCGATCAGGTGGCTGTAGCGCCGGCCATCCAACTCGAAAAAGCGCTGGTAATCGCCTGAGGTGCCGATAGCTTCGCCATCGTGGAGCGCCAGGGTCGCCAGCGGTGCGCCGCCGGCCTGCTCCGTGCGCGGATGGCGGATGCCGACGCGCCAGGGCTGGCCGCCCTTGCTGCCGAGCGCCAGCACGTTGCCGCCGATGTTGATCAGGGCATTCGCGGCACCGTGCGCCTTGAGTATCGTCGCGGCGCGGTCGAGCGCCACGCCCTTCAGGTAGCCGCCGAAATCGAGCGCCACGTCGCGCTTGCGCGCCGTGACGACCCGGTCGGTGAGCGTCAGGTCGTTGATCGAGGCTTGCGCGGCGACGCGGCTGGCGAGGGCAGCCGCTTCCGGCAGCGCAGGCGTGAAGGTGTCGCCATGGAAACCCCACAGCGCCACCAAGCGGCCGATGCCCGGATCGAACAGGCCGTCGCTCTGGCGGGTGAACGCCTGCGCGTCGCGGATCAGTGCGGCCAGCTCCGCCGATACGGCATGCGGCCGACCGGCGGCGATGGCCTCGTTCAGCGCGGTCAGTTCCGAAGGCTGCCAGGCGTGGTAGGCGCGATGCAGGCGGTCGAATTCGCGCAGCACCTCACCGGCGGCCGCCTGCGCGGCGACCTCGGGCATGTCCCAGACCAGCACCTCGACGCGGGTGCCGAAGACATAGGATTCCTGGCTGACCGGCACGGGCTTGCCGCAGGCCGCGAGCAGCAGCGCCAGCAGGCAGACGATCAGCGGGCGCAAGCCTGCTCCAGGGCATCCATCAGCTGGCCCGCCGCGGCGTAACCGGTCTGCTGTTCGATTTCGACCAGGCAGGTGGGGCTGGTGACGTTGATTTCGGTGAGGCAGTCGCCGATCACGTCGATGCCGGCGAGCAGGATGCCGCGCGCCCACAGCAGCGGCGCCAGAGTGGCGGCGATCTCGGCGTCGCGTGGCGTCAGCGGGCGCGCCTCGCCCCTGGCGCCGCTGGCCAGGTTGCCGCGCGTGTCGCCGGGCTGCGGGATGCGCGCCAGCGCCCAGGGCGCCGCCGCGCCGGCGACCAGCAGGATGCGCTTGTCCCCCGCGACAATCGCCGGCAGATAGCGCTGCGCCATGATCGTGCGCCCGCCCAGCGCGGTCAGCGTCTCGACGATGACGTTGCGGTTGGGGTCGTCGTGGCGGACGCGGAACACCCCGGCGCCGCCCATGCCGTCAAGCGGCTTCAACACCGTGTCGCCCTGCGCCGCGATGAAGGCCTGCACGTCGGCCATGCGGCGCGCCACCAGGGTCGGCGGCGTGAACTGCGGAAACTCCAGGATCGCCAGCTTCTCGGAATGGTCGCGCAGCGCCCGGGGCCGGTTGTAGATACGTGCGCCCTGGCGCTCGGCCGCTTCGAGCAGCCAGGTGGCGGCGACATATTCATTGTCGAAGGGCGGGTCCTGCCGCATCAGCACTGCGGCAAACGCCGTCAGCGGCTGCACTTGCAGTTCGTGCGCGACGAACCAGGCCTTGTCGTCCGCCCGCGGCTCGATGCGCAGCGCGGCGGCAGACACCGCACCATCCCGGCAGCACAGGCTGTCGCGCTGGATGGTCCACACCTGGTGGCCGCGCGCCGCGGCGGCGCGCATCATGGCGATGCTGGAATCCTTGCGGGCCTGCAGCGACTCGAGCGGATCGACGATGAAGGCGAGCTTCATGCCGCGCTGCTGTGTTCCAGTTCGATGGCCGCCGCCAGCAGGGCCAGCCGCGCCACCACGCCGTAGGCGTAGAAGCGGTTGGGCGGCGCATCCGGGGCCTGGGTATTGTCCGGCAGCGTGCAGCCGGTCTCGAAGGCGAGCGGCTTGAAATGCATGCCCGGCGCGTTGAGGTTTTCATCGATGCCGCGCTTGACATTGACCCGGTAGAAGCCGCCGACGACATAGTGGTCGATCATGTACACCACCGGCTCGGCCGCGCCTTCATCGACCCGCTCGCAGGTCGGCACGCCTTCCTGGATGATGACCTCCTGCACCTGCATGCCTTCCTTGCCGACCGCCATCTTGTTGCGCTGCCTGCGGCTGAGGTCCTTGACCTCGCTCGCATCATGCACCGTCATGATGCCCATGCCATAGGTGCCGGCATCGGCCTTGACGATGACGAAGGGCTTGTCGGCGATGCCGTATTCCTTGTACTTGGCGCGAATCCGGTACAGCAGGGTATCGACGTTGGCGGCCAGGCATTCCTCGCCGGAGCGCTCCTTGAAGTCGATCGCGCCGCAGACTTCGAAATCGGGGTTGAGCAGCCAGGCATCGAGCCCGAGCAGTTCGGCGAACTCGCGGGCGACCCGCCGATAGGCCGCGAAATGCTGCGACTTGCGGCGCACATGCCAGCCGGCGGACAGGGGCGGCAGCACGAACTGTTCATGCAGATTCTTCAGGAGTTTGGGCACCCCGCCGGAAAGATCGTTGTTGAGCAGCACCGCGCAGGGATCGAAGTCGGCCACGCCAATGCGCCGCCCCTGACCGTCGTCGCCGAGGCTGCCGAAGCGCTGCAGGGGTTCGAGGGTCAGGCTTTCGCCGCCCTGCAGTTCCAGCGTGGTGGGCGACGCGATTTCCGGCAGCAGGGAGCCGATGCGGACATTGAGGCCGGTATGGCTGAGGATTTCGGCCAGCTTGGCCACGTTGGCCAGATAGAACTGGTTGCGGGTGTGGCTCTCCGGCACGATCAACAGATTCTTCGCCTCGGGACAGACCTTCTCGACCGCCACCATGGCCGCCTGCACGCACAGCGGCAGGAAGGCCGGATTGAGGTTGTTGAAACCGCCCGGAAACAGGTTGGTATCGACCGGCGCCAGCTTGTAACCGCTGTTGCGCAGGTCAACCGAACAGTAGAACGGCGGCGAATGTTCCAGCCACTTGACGCGGAACCAGCGCTCGATGGTGGTCTCGGCGTCGAGCACGCGTTCTTCCAGCGCCAGCAGGGGGCCCGAGAGTGCGGTGGTCAGGTGAGGAACCATGAGGTTTTTCCCGGCAAAGGTTTCCCGGCTATTGTCCGTCAATTACACTGTTTTTTCGATCTTACACCACCCCCCCGCTCCTGCCGCCCGAGCGCCCGTCCCGGTTTATGACGTACAATTCACGCCGCGATGCCTGACAAAACATGAACCCAAGCACTTTCGAGCTGTCCGTCGGCGCGGCCGGCGGCGTGGCGCCCGGTACCGGCGTGCTTGTCGCCTTCGTCCCGGCGGCGGAGAACCGGCCACCCGTGGTCATCATGAGTTGCGATCCGCGGCACGACCCCGGCCGCGCGATCAACGAGCTGGCCCCCGCCGTCATCGCCTGGATAGCCGCGCAGGCGGGCGAGGCGTGCAGCGGCGCCTTCTGGACGGTCATCGACAATTTCGGCCGTTTCAATCTGGCCGTGCCGAACTGGACAAAAGTCGGCGCTGATAGGACGGCGCCAGCCAGCCCGACGGTAGAATTCAGGCGCTGCGCCAGCGGCGTCAGCATGGACGCCTTCATCCGGGATGCCGGCGCCTCCGGCGAAGCGGCCATCGAACTGTTGTCGGCCATCACCGAAAAGCCGAGTTTCGACGAGGCCACGCCCTCGATGCTCGATTTCCTCACCGCGGTCGAGGCCCACGGCAGCCTACCCGCGCCAGGCATCATCTTCAGCCGGGTGGAAGCCGCCGTGGCGGCTGGCGATTCCCGCCAGGTCGCCAAGGCGATCCAGCTCGATCCGGTCATTTCCGCTTCGCTGATCCACTCGGCGAATGCGGCGCGTTTCGCCCGCGCCGGCAAGACCGCCTCGGTTCCCCAGGCGGTGACCCGTCTCGGCACCGGCTTCGTGCGCCGCGTCGTCTTCATCGCCGAGATGATGACGCGCTATCAGAAAGGCGCCTGTTCGCGCTTCGACTATCGCGGCTACTGGCTGAATGCCGTGGCCACCGGCGCGGCCATGCGGGCCCTGGTGGAGGAATCCCAGGCCCCCGCCTCGATCGCCGACGATGCCTTCACGACCGGACTGTTGTCGGGAATCGGCTGGCTGGTCGTGGCGGAAACCTATCCCGCCCTGATGGCCCGCTACCTGGCTGCGGCTCAGGCCAGCGATCCGATCACCAAGGCCCGCGCCCAGCGGGAAATCTTCCCCTGCCCGATCTCCAAGGTTTCCGAACGCTACCTGCGCCGCTTCGAATTTCCGGATGTGGTGCTGGCCACGCTGTCCGGGCGCAGCGACGTCGACCGCGCCTGGTTCGACGTGCTGGCGCGCGCGATGCGTATTGCCCAGGGGATTTCTCCCTCTGCTTGCCTGGCGATTCCGACCACCATTCCGGTACCGGAGAACTGTCGCGACGAGTGGCTGCGCTGGCAGGGCTTTCTGGCAAATCGCCGCTAGTCCGAATCATGCACCGGGTGCTCCTGCAGCGGGTTTCCCCGGTTAATTGCGCCTTGGATTTTCAACTTCGGCCTGCTTGCGCTCGACCCGCTGTATCGCTTCCTCATATTTCCGGCGGCTTGCCGCGGCACGCTGCGCGGCCTCGGCTTCCCGTTGCGGCGCCTCCTCGAGCCGGCGCGCGGCCTTCAGTTCGCGTTCGCGGTTCTTGACGCCCAGTTCGATGCTGCGCGCTTCCTGCTCCGCCCGCTTGGCCGCGCGCTCTGCGGACTGATGTTCCTTGCGCGCATCCTCGACACAGCTCGCTTCGAAAAACTTGGCCCGGCAGGCCTGTTCGCTTGCTGCGCGCTTGCGGTCGGCCGCCTCGCGTTGTTGCCGGGCTTGCGTGCGCATCTCGGCGGCACGCGCCCGTTCTGCCGCCAGTTCGGCTTCGGCTGCGCGCCCCGCGTCCTCGGCTGCCGCCGCGAGCGGCAGCACGCAAAGCGCTGCGCAGATGATCGCCGGGTTCGTCCTGTTCATGTCGCCATCCCATCCACCCGTTCCTCGGGGCAATCCGCGTGAAGGCTAGAATGCCCACCCGCAACCGAGTTTAACCTACCGCCCCGACCATGATCCTGTTGCGCAAGCTTGCCTTTTCCCGCGCCGGCAAACCCCTGGTCGCCGATGCTTCGCTGCAGTTGCATGCCGGCTGGAAAATCGGCCTGACCGGCGCCAACGGCTGCGGCAAGTCTTCTTTCTTCGCCCTCCTCAGAGGCGAACTGCACCAGGAAGCGGGCGACCTGGAAATGCCTGCTGTCTGGCGCATCGGTCATGTCGACCAGGAGACCCCGCCACTGGAAATCCCGGCCCTCGATTTCGTCCTCGATGGCGACACCGAGCTGCGCGCGATCGAGGCCGGGCTGCGGCAAGCCGAAGACCGGCACGACGGCCACCGCATCGCCGAGTTGCACGCCCGCTTGCAGGATATCGGCGGTTACGCAGCCAGGGCGCGCGCCGCGGAAATCCTCGCCGGCCTCGGTTTTGCCGACGCCGACCACACGCGCGCGGTCGCCGAGTTTTCCGGCGGCTGGCGTGTGCGTCTCAATCTGGCGCGCGCCCTGGTGGCCCGGGCCGACCTGCTGCTGCTCGACGAGCCCACCAACCATCTCGACCTCGATGCCGTGCTCTGGCTGGAGAATTGGTTGAAGGGTTTTCCCGGCACGCTGTTGATGATTTCCCACGACCGCGATTTCCTCGATGCCGTGCTGGGGCAGATCCTGCACATCGAGTCCGCTCAGATGAAACTCTATGCCGGCAACTACTCGACCTTCGAGCGCACGCGCGC
>CAYYHO010000093.1:0-2338 GCA_964471725.1 uncultured Methyloversatilis sp.
GTCGCCCACTGGAACCACATCGCCAGCGCCGCCTGCGAGCAGAGCGGCCGCAACCGGGTGCCGCCGGTCGCGCCGGTGCTCGACCTGGCCACGTACCTTGCCCGCGTGCAGCAGGACGGCCAGACGGCCATCCGACTGATGCTGGCGCCGCACGCCGGTGTTGCATTGCGCGAACTGGCGCAGCCGAACACCCCACTGATCGTGCTGATCGGCCCCGAAGGCGGCTGGGAAGAGGCAGAATTGCAGGCGGCGCAAGTGGCCGGTTTCCGGCCGATCCGGCTCGGGCCACGTATATTGCGTACCGAGACCGCCGGCGCCGCCGCGCTGGCGGCGCTGCAGGCACTGTGGGGAGATTTCTAGATCGACGATGGACGGCAGGCCCGGGGCCAGCCGGCTGAACTTTTCAGGAAGGGGAGCAAGCAGATGTTCGAATCCGCAGAACTCGGCCACAGGATCGACAAGGAAACCTACAAGAAGGAACTGCCCGCATTGCGGGCAGCGTTGCAGGATGCCCAGTACGACCTCAAGGAAAACGGCAAGATACCCGTCGTGGTACTGGTCAGCGGCCAGGATGGCGCCGGCAAGGGCGAGACCATCAACATCCTCTACGAATGGATGGATCCGCGCTTCATCTCGACGCTGGCCTTCTCGGCGCCGACCGACGAGGAAAGCTCGCGGCCCTACATGTGGCGCTACTGGCGCGCCCTGCCGCCCAAGGGACGCATCGGCGTGTTCGCCGGCTCCTGGTATTCGAGCCCGATCCACGACCGCATCGACGGCAGCCTTACGCAGGCGCAGATGGACCAGCGCATCGACCAGATCAACCGCTTCGAGCAGATGCTGGTCAACGAGGGCGCGCTGGTGCTGAAGTTCTGGTTCCACCTCACCAAGGACGGCCAGAAGCGCCGCCTGCGGGCGCTGGAAAAGGATCCCAACACGGCCTGGCGGGTGACCAAGTGGAACTGGGATCGTCTCAAGACCTACGACAAGCTGCAGGAGGTGGTCGGCCACGTGCTGCGCATGACCAACACGCCCTGGGCGCCCTGGATCATCATCGAGGGCGAGGACGACCGCTACCGCTCGCTGACGACCGGCAAGATCATCCTCGAAGGCATCCGCCAGCGCCTTGCCGACGCCGACAAGCAGACAACGCCAGTGGCGCCGCCGATCACGCCGAACATCGACGGGCGCGACGTGCTCACCGAACTCAAGCTCGACCGCAAGCCGCTGACCAAGAAGGTATACGAGGCGCAGCTGGCGCAGTGGCAGGGCCGCCTGGCGGAACTGGTGCGCGATCCGCGCTTCAAGGAACACTCGGTGGTCTGCGCCTTCGAAGGCTCGGATGCCGCCGGCAAGGGCGGCAGCATCCGCCGCATCACCGCGGCGCTCGATGCCCGCCAGTACCAGATCGTCCCGGTCGCCGCCCCCACCGAGGAAGAGCGCGCCCAGCCCTACCTGTGGCGCTTCTGGCGCCACATTCCGCGCAGCGGCCGCCTGGCGATCTTCGACCGCACCTGGTACGGCCGCGTGCTGGTCGAGCGCGTCGAAGGATTCTGCGCCGAGGACGACTGGCTGCGCGCCTATTCGGAAATCAACGACTTCGAGCACGATCTCGCCTATGCGGGCGTCATCGTGATCAAGTTCTGGCTGCAGATCGGCAAGGACGAGCAGCTGCGGCGCTTCAAGGAGCGCGAGAAGATCGAGTTCAAGCGCTTCAAGATCACCGCCGAGGACTGGCGCAACCGCGAGAAGTGGGATGACTACCACCAGGCCGTCTGCGACATGGTGAGCCGCACCAGCACCGGCGATGCACCGTGGACGCTGGTCGAGGCGAACGACAAGAACTTCGCGCGCGTCAAGGTGCTGCGTACCGTCTGCGAACGCATCGAGGCCGCCCTCGACGCCGCGTCCGCGGCGAAGGGCAAGAACGGCAACGGCAAAGACAAAGGCAGGAAAAAAGGCTAAGGCATGGCAGACACGGAAACCGCCAAAGAGAACCTCACCGATGCGCGGCTGGTCGCCTGGGTGCGCCAGGCCGCGCCCTACATCCACGCCTTTCGCGGCCGCGCCTTCGTCATCGCCTTCGGCGGCGAAGTCCTGCAGACCGGCGTCGCCCAGGCGCTGATCCACGACATCGCCCTGCTCGACAGCATGGGCATCCAGCTGGTGCTGGTGCATGGCGCCCGCCCGCAGATCGATGCGGAGATGCTCGGCCGCGACCTGACCCCCCGCTATCACATGGGCCTGCGGGTTACCGACGCCCCGGCGCTGGAGTGCGTGAAACGCGCCATGGGCGTCACGCGCATCGAGATCGAAGCGCTGTTGTCGCAGGGACTGC
>CAYYHO010000093.1:2385-5307 GCA_964471725.1 uncultured Methyloversatilis sp.
CGTCACCGGCGGCAACTTCATCTCCGCCAAGCCGGTCGGCGTCGTCGATGGCGTGGATTTCCAGTACACGGGCGCAGTGCGCAAGGTCGAGGCCGACGAGATCCGCGCCGACCTGGCGCAGGAAAACGTCGTCCTCATTACCCCCATCGCCGCCTCGCCCTCGGGCGACATCTTCAACCTGGCCTGGGAGGAGGTCGCCGAAGCGGTGGCGGTCGCCATCAAGGCCGACAAGCTCATCTACCTGTGCGATGCCCTCGGCCTGGTCGATCGCAAGGGCAAGCACATCGATGCGCTGACCATCGAGGAAGGCGAGCAGCTGATCGGCAAGAAGGCCAAGCAGACCCCCGAAATCAGCCGCGTGCTGCCGGGCGCCCTGCGCGCCTGCCGGAACGGCGTCGGCCGCGTGCACTTTCTCGACCGCGCCCTCGACGGCGCCATGCTGATGGAATTGTTCACGCGCGATGGCGTCGGCACCGTGATGACCCGCGCTCCGCTGGCGCGCCTGCGCGAGGCGACGCCGGAAGACGTCGGCGCCGTGCTGGCGCTGATCGCTCCGCTGGAAGCCGACGGCACCCTGGTGAAGCGCGGCCGCGAACGCCTGGAAATGGAAATTTCCCGCTTCACCCTGCTCGACCATGACGGCGTGGTGGTGGGTTGCGCCGCGCTGTACCCCCTCTCGCGCGTCCGCGGCGAACAGGCGATGGCGGAGCTCGCCTGCCTGGTGGTGATGCCGGAGTACCAGCGCGCCGGATTCGGCGACCAGTTGCGGCGCCATCTCGAAGCGCGCGCCAGGCAGATGAAGATCAAGCGCCTGTGCGTGCTGACCACCCGCACCGCGCACTGGTTCACCGAGCGCGGTTATGTCGAGGCCGGGCTGGATGCCTTGCCGAAAGCGCGCCGCGAACTGTACAACTTCCAGCGCCGCTCGAAGGTGCTCATCAAGTCCCTGTAGAATCCGGCTTTTACCGACGGAAGGATTTATCCATGGCAAGAATGGTCAACTGCGTCAAGCTCGGCCGCGAAGCCGACGGCCTCGATTTCCCGCCGATGCCCGGCGACCTCGGCAAGCGCATCTTTGAGAACGTCTCGAAAGAAGCCTGGCAGCAGTGGATCCGCCTGCAAACCATGCTCATCAACGAGAATCGCCTCAATCTGGCGGATGCCCAGCATCGCAAGTACCTCGCCGAGCAGGTAGAGAAACACTTCTTCGGCGCCGGCGCCGACCGGGTCGGCGGCTTCGTGCCACCGAGGAGTTAGCTTTTCTGCATCTCGCGCTCGAGCCCGGCGAGGCCGAGGTGGCGCACGTCGCGGCCCTTTTCCATGTAGACCACGTATTCCGAGATGTTCTTGGCATGGTCGCCGATGCGCTCGATTGACTTGGCGATGAACAGCAGGTCCAGCGCACGGGTGATGGTGCGGGGGTCTTCCATCATGAAGGTGATCAGCTGGCGCATCGCCGCCTTGAATTCGGCATTGACTTCCTTGTCGCGGCGCGCCACCTCGGTGGCCACGGAACTGTCGGCACGCGCAAAGGCATCGAGCGCCTGGCGCAGCATGGCGATCACCGTGTCGGCGGTGTGATGCAACTCGATCTGCGGAGTATGGGAAACATCGCCGGCGTACATGGCGCGCGTCTTCTTGGCGATCTTCTTGGCCTCGTCGCCGATGCGCTCGAGGTCCGTGATCGTCTTGATCACCGTCATGATCATGCGCAGGTCGCCGGCGGCCGGCTGGCGCTTGGCGATGATATGGACGCAGGCTTCGTCGAGCTCGACTTCCTGCCGGTTGACTTCGTGATCGGTGGCGATCACCTGCTCGCACTGGCTCAGATCGCCATTCCGCAGGGCCGCCATGGCCAGGTTGATCTGGCGTTCGACCACGCCGCCCAGCCGCAACACCTTGCTGCGGATTTCCTGCAGTTCGGTGTCGAACTGCTTGAGGGTGTGTTCGGTCATGACAGGGCTCTCCTGAAAGATACGTAACTGGTCGGGAGTTTACGCGCTATTGATGACGGAATTATTGCAGCCGGCGGTGTCAAGTGGTTGCGGTGATCTGCTTGACGCCATGCGGCGTGGCGAGCAGCAGCAGATTGGCGCCGCGCCGGGCGAACAGGCCGTTGGTGACGACGCCGACAATGCCGTTGAGTTCCGCCTCCAGGGCGGCCGGCGCGGCGATCTGCAAGCCATGCACATCGAGGATGACATTGCCGTTGTCGGTGGTGAAGCCCTCACGCAGGCGCGGCTGGCCGCCCAGCCTGGCGATTTCGCGCGCCACGTAGGCGCGCGCCATGGGGATCACCTCGACCGGCAGCGGGAACCTGCCGAGCATGCCGACCAGCTTGCTGTCGTCGCAGACGCAGACGAACTGGTCGGCCACGGCGGCGACGATCTTCTCGCGCGTCAGGGCGCCGCCGCCGCCCTTGATCATCGCCAGATCGTTGGTGATTTCGTCCGCGCCATCGACATAGATGGGCATCCTGTCGACTTCGTTCAGGTCGAGCACGCGGATGCCATGGCCCTGCAGGCGCTTTTTCGTCGCCTCGGAACTGGCGACGGTGGCGTCGATGCGCTCCTTGATGGTCGCCAGCGCATCGATGAAGAGGTTGGCTGTCGAGCCGGTGCCGACGCCGATGATGCTGCCGGCGGGCGCGGTTTCCGCCACGTAGTCGCGGGCGGCGAGCGCCACCATCTGCTTGAGTTCGTCCTGGGTCATGCCACAGTCTCCTGAAAAGTTATCGTTTGCGCAACGGCGGCAGATCGGTGCAGCTGCCATGAGCCACTTCGGCCGCCATGCCGATGCTCTCGCCGAGCGTCGGGTGCGGGTGGATGGTCTTGCCGATGTCGATGGCGTCAGCCCCCATCTCGATGGCCCGCGCGATCTCGCCGATCAGGTCCCCGGCGTGCGTGCCGACGATCCCGCCGC
>CAYYHO010000093.1:5317-6597 GCA_964471725.1 uncultured Methyloversatilis sp.
CAGAACCCCATCTACAAAGATGACAATTTTAGGAAGCGGCGTCCGCGCCCATCTCGATGGCGAGGCAGATTTCGCCGATCAGGTCGCCTGCGTTCGGGCCGACGATGGCGCCGCCGACGATGCGATGCGTCTCGGCATCGAAGACCAGCTTGGTGAAGCCGCCCTCTGCAACATGGGCGCCGTTGGCGATGGCGCGGCCGGAAGCCGCCCAGGGGAACCTGGCCACCTCGACCTTGCGGCCTTGCTGCTTCGCCGCGTCCTCGCCGAGGCCGACCCACGCCACTTCGGGATGGGTGTAGGCGACGCCGGGGATGACGCCAGCATCGAAGTGCGCCTTCTGGCCGGCGGCCGCTTCGGCCGCAACGTGCGCCTCATGCACGGCCTTGTGCGCCAGCATCGGCTGGCCGACGATGTCGCCGACGGCGTAGATGTGCGGCACGTTGGTGCGCATCTGGCTGTCGACCGCGATAAAGCCGCGCGCATCGACGGCGACGCCGGCCTGGTCGGCGCCGATCTTGTTGCCATTCGGGCTGCGGCCGGCAGCCTGCAGGATCAGGTCGTAGCGCTGCGGTTCGGCAGGGGCATGCGCGCCTTCGAACTTGACCCAGAGGCCATCGTCCCTGGCCTCGACCGCGGCGGTCCTGGTTTTCAGCATGATCTGGTCGAAGCGGCGGGCGTTCTGTTTCTCCCACGCTTTCACCGCGTCGCGGTCGGGGCCCTGCATCAGTCCGTCAAGCATCTCGACGACATCGACCTTTGCCCCCTCGTTGGCAAATAAGGTGGAATAAACGGTCGCCATTTCCAGACCGATGATGCCGCCGCCGATGACCAGCATTTTCTTCGGCACCTGCCCGAGTTCGAGCGCGCCGGTCGAGTCGACGATCCTGGGGTCGCGCGGCAGGAAGGGCTGATGCACGGCGGCGGAGCCGGCGGCGATGATGCATTTCCGGAAGCGGACGACCTTCTTCGTGCCGGTTTTCTCCTGCGCGCTGCCGCCGGTTTCCTCCACTTCCAGGTGATGCGCATCGAGGAAGTGGCCGTAGCCGCGCAGTACCTCGACCTTGCGGGCCTTGGCCATGGCGGCCAGTCCGCCGGTGAGTTTGCCGACCACCTTGTCCTTGTGGGCGCGCAGCTGGTCGATATCGACCTGCGGCTGGGCGAAGCGCACGCCCGCAACGCCGATGTGCTGCGCCTCCTCGATCACCGCCGCGACATGCAGCAGGGTCTTGGAAGGAATGCAGCCGACGTTGAGGCAGACGCCGCCGAGCGTGGCGTAGCGC
>CAYYHO010000094.1:0-6561 GCA_964471725.1 uncultured Methyloversatilis sp.
ACCTTCGAGGACCCCAACTGCTCGTATTGCAAAAAGCTGGCCCAGGAACTGCAGGCCGTCAATGACGTGACGATCTACACCTTCATCTACCCGATCCTGTCGCCGGATTCGACCGAAAAGGCGAAAAACCTCTGGTGCGCCGCCGATCGCGTCAAGGCCTGGAACGATTTCATGATCAACGGCCAGGCGCCCGCCAGCCGCAATTGCAACCACCCGACCGAGAAGGTCGTCGCCTTCGGCCGCAAGCTCAACATCCGCGGCACGCCGACGATGTTCTTCGCCGACGGCAGCCGCGTGCCCGGCTACATGCCCGCGGCCATGCTGGAAAAGGCGCTCGACCGGGGCAGCGCTAGCGGAAAGTGAACGCCCGTTCTCTTCGTGCGCCTTCGGCGCACGAAGAGAACGGCGTCAATAGTTTGCGCCGGCCTCCCACATGTCGGGCGTGAAGCGCATGACGCGGTTGCGGCCAGCGGACTTGGCGGCATACAGAGCCACGTCCGCGAACTTGACGATCTGCCAGAAGGTGTCCGAATCGCTGGGGAATTCGGCGACGCCGATCGAAATGGTTTTCTGCAGCATGCCGCCGGGGATGGGCACCTTGGTGGCCTCGACCTCGGCACGGATCTTCTCGGCGACCTTCATCGCCCCGTCGCCACCGGTATCCGTCAGGACCAGCAGAAATTCCTCCCCGCCGTAACGCACGGCGATATCCGAACTGCGCACGTTGCGCAGCAGGACGTCGGCCAGCGTCTTGAGCACCTTGTCGCCGACCTCGTGGCCGTGCGTGTCGTTGACCTGTTTGAAGAAATCGAGGTCGAGCATCAATACCGTGACCGCGCTCTTGCGCCGCTGCACTCCGGAAACCAGGGTGCCGATGTATTCCTCGAGGAAACGGCGGTTGTAAAGGCCGGTCATGGCGTCGCGCAGCGCGTTTTCGCGCATGTGCTCCATCAGCCGCTTGGCTTCCAGCACCGGGCCCGCTTCGCGCAGGAAAACGGCTATGAAGGGGGTCATCATCGCGGCGAGCGGGGCGTGATCGGCGGAAATCACCAGTTGCACCACGCAGCCGGCCGACCCGCTCTGGGTGATCGGCAGGCAGATGTGGGCATCGCCTGTGCCATCCGGCTTGAACATGGTGCACAAGCCGGGGAAGTCGATCGCATTGACCTCGTGGCCGGTGCGGCGGGCCCGGCAGAATGAGGCATCGACGGTCACCTGCGGGTCGCAGTAGCGGCAGCTGGCGCCAGTCTCGCCATCGACAACGACAGGCGTCATGCGGTTCTTGCTGGCGGAGACCTCATAGATCGAGAAGCGCTTGAAGTCATATTTCTGTCCCAGCACGTAGGCGATGCGCTGATAGATGTCGAGCTTGGTCTGGTCTTCCTCGATGGCCTGCTTGAACTGTGCGACCTCGACCAGGTTTTCGACCATTTCGGCAGTGCATGCCAGCTGGTTGCCGCCATCGGCGCCGCGACGCCCCATCAATTGGCCGACCCGATTGCGAATGGTGCCGACCTCGCGATCGAGGAACGCCATGAGCTGGTTGATGTTCTCGGCAATATTGCCCAGTTCGTCGGCACTGTGCCGGTTGATGCGTCCCGAGAAGTTGCCGCCGACCGCCGCCGAGGAAACCGCCTCGACTTCCCGCGCCGTCCTGCTCAGCGGCGCCATCAGGCGGCGCAGCAGGGCCAGCGCGGCCAGGGCGGCGAACAGCACCGCCAGGCTCACCAGGCCGGCCGCAATGACGCCCTGGCGGCGCATTTCGGTCAGCGTGATATCGATAGTGACCGCACCCAGCACGGCGCCGGCGCCGACGGCGTGGCATTCCCGGCAGTTGGGCACGCCGCGGTCGTTGGCGACATAGGGAATCATCGCGCGAAACATCAGGTCGCCATTCACCTGGATGACTTCGAAAATCTCCCGGCCCGAAGTCATCACCGCATCGAGATTCTGGTCGTCCTGCCCGGCACGCTCGTAGGCAAAGCCCGGCCCGTACTGCTGGCTGACCGCCGGCCCGCGCACCACGCGCACCTGATGCACGCCGGACACCGAGGACAGGCGTGCGAGCATTTGCTGGCGCTTGTCGATGGTGCCGTGGATCATGCTTTCCGTCAGGCCGACCTTGACGGTTTCGGCCACCGAGCGCGCATGCAGCTCCGCGGCATAGAGCGAAAAATGGCGAAAGCTCAAAGCCGAAAACGCCGCCAGCACCACGACCAGAGCCGCCAGGATGCTGGCGAAGAAGATCATGGTTTTGTCTTTGAGTTTCATGGTGCAGTCCGCTGGCGAAGTGAGTGGGAACGCATGTCGGTTTCAGCTTCCGCTGCGCATCTTACCCAGTATCACTTTACGGTTAATAGCGAAATCCTGCGAAATGTCACGGCGTGTGGCCTCTTGGCAACAGCACCCACATCAGGCCGCGCTGCTTCATGCGGCCCGCCAGCTGGCCGGCTTCCGCGCCGCTGCCCCAGTAGAAATCGGCGCGCACGACGCCGCGGATGGCGCCGCCGGTATCCTGCGCCAGCATCAGCCGGTTGAGCGCCCGGTCGCTGTTGGGATGGGTAGTGGAGAGCCAGACCGGCGCGCCCTGCGGTACATGGCGCGGATCGGCGGCAAGCGAGCGTTCGGGGGTCAGCGGTATGCCGAGCGCGCCGGGAGGGCCGCTGCCGGTCGCCGGCAGCTCGCGGAAGAACACCATGCTCGGATTGACGTTGAGCAGTTCCTGCAGGCGCCGCGGATGGGCGCGCGCCCAGGCCTTGATGCCCTGCATCGAGGCTTCGTGGGCGCGCAGCTCGTTCTGCTCGATCAGCCACCTGCCGATCGAGCGGTAGGGATGGCCGTTCTGGTCGGCATAGCCGATGCGCACGCGGCTGCCGTCGTCCAGCGCCACCTGTCCCGAACCCTGGATCTGCAGGAAAAAGAAATCGAGCGGATCATCCACCCACAGCAGGGCCTCGTCGGCGCGGCGCGCCTCCTGTACGCTCCATTCGGCGCGGTCGAGGTAGGGCACCAGCTTGCGGCCCTCGATGCGCCCGCGCAGGCGCATGTGCTTGAGCTCAGGGTAGAGCGCATCCAGCTCGACGACGATCAGGTCGGCCGGCGGCGCGAAGACCGGCGTGAGATAGGGCGGCTTGCGCACCCGGCTGCCGCGCACCACGGGCTCGTAATAGCCGGTGACCAGGCCCTCGCGGCTGCCGTCTGGCTGGGTCAGCGCCCAGGGACGGAACTGGGCCTCGAACCAGGCGCGCGCTGCCGCCGAAGCCGTCCCCGTGTTGGCGGCGGAGCCGGCTGACGCCGTCTCGCCAGCGCCGACTTTTGCCGTCTGCGCCGCCGCGCAGCTGGCGCGCCAGAGCGGCCGCTTGTCGAGCACGGCGCAGGAAGCGCGGAAGGCCTCGAACGCCGGCAGGGGATCGTCGCTCAGCCAGCCGGGCAGATCACTCCATGCGGCGGGCTGCAGCGCTTGTGCCTCGGGTTTGGGGGGTTCGACGCCGGGACAAGTTGGACATGCCGGACAGGCTGGCGCCGCAGCGGACCCGGCGGGCGGACAAGGGGACGGCGCCGGGACGGCGGCACAGCCTGCCAACAGCAATGTCATGAGCAATATCGGGAAGCTTGGCATCGTGAATCTGCTAAATTCTCTCGTCAATAAAAGATGGGAGCTTACCCTATGCCCGCCCTCGACCATCTCGTCGCCCGCCTGGAAAGCCTGGTCGGGCGCGCCGAAGCCCTGTTGCCGCCGGCTCCGGAGCCGCCCGACTGGAGCGCCAAGGCCTTCCGCTGGCGCGTGCTGCAGGGGCGCGGCCGGCTGGAGCCGGTGCGCCAGCCGCACCGCATCCGCCTGGACGATCTGCTGGGCATCGACCAGCAGAAAGCGGCGATCGAGCGCAACACCCGCCAGTTTGTCACCGGCCGCCCGGCCAACAACGTGCTGCTTACCGGTGCGCGCGGCACCGGCAAGTCGTCGCTGATCAAGGCGGTGCTGGTGAAGTTCGCCAAGCGCGGTCTGCGCCTCATCGAGGTCGACCGCAACGATCTGGTCGGCTTGCCGGAAATCGTCGAACTGGTCGCCGCGCGACCCGAACGCTTCATCGTTTACTGCGACGACCTTTCCTTCGAGGCCAGCGAACCCGGCTACAAGGCGCTGAAAAGTGCGCTCGACGGCTCCCTCACCGGCCCGGCGGAAAACCTGCTGATCTACGCCACCTCCAACCGCCGCCACCTGATGCCCGAACGCATGGCCGAGAACCTCGAAGCCACGCATGCCGCCGACGGCGAAATCCATCCGGGCGAAACCACCGAGGAAAAGATCTCGCTCTCGGAACGCTTCGGCCTCTGGCTCTCCTTCTACCCCTTCGACCAGGACAACTACCTCGCCATCTGCGTGCACTGGCTGCGCCAGTTCGGCGTCCCGCTGGCACTTGAAAAGTCGGCGCTCGCGGGACGGCATGATTGGCGGCAGGAGGCCCTGCAATGGGCGCTGCAGCGCGGCTCGCGCAGCGGCCGCGTGGCCTGGCAGTTCGCCCGCGATTATGCCGGCCGGCATCTCGCCAAATGAAACGCACCGAGGTCGCCGCCGCCGTCATCTTCCGCACCGATGCGCACGGACAATATGAGTTCCTGCTCGGGCAGCGCGGCCCGGGCAGCTTCTATCCGGGCTATTGGGAATTTCCCGGCGGCAAGGTCGAACCCGGCGAAACGCCGCGCGCGGCCCTGGTGCGCGAACTGCATGAGGAACTCGAAATCGAGGTGCTCGAAGCCACTCCCTGGATCGTGCGCGAACATGTTTATGAACATGCCCATGTGCGGCTGCATTTCTTCCGCGTCACGCGCTGGCAGGGCGACCTGCGCGACCACGTGCACAGCGCGCTGGCCTGGCAGCATCCTGCGGCGCCGACAGCCTCCCCCATGCTGCCCGCCAACGGGCCGCTGTTCGCCGCGCTGCGCCTGCCTGCCGTCTGCGCCATCACCCATGCCTGGCAGGTCGGCGCGGACGTGCAGCTGGCGGCACTCGAAGCCGCTCTGGCACAGGGTCTGCGCCTCGTCCAGCTGCGCGAGGCCGCGTTGCCGGCACAAGCGCGGCTCGCCTTCGCCCGGGCAGCCGTGGCCATGTGCCGCCGTCATGGCGCGCAAGTCCTCGTAAATGGCGATGCGCAACTGGCGCGCGCCGTAGATGCCGACGGCATACACCTGCCGGCGCATCAACTGACGGCCTTGCCGCAACGGCCCGCCTTCCCGCTCGTGGCGGCATCCTGCCACAGCCGCGGCGAACTCGAACAGGCCGCCCGCCTCGCCCTCGATTTCGCCGTGCTCGGCCCGGTGGCGCCGACGGCGACGCATCCCGGCAGGCCCGGCATCGGCTGGGCGGATTTCGCCGCACTAGCCGCCGGCCTGCCGCTGCCGGTCTATGCCATCGGCGGCCTGGCGCCCGCCGACCTGCCGGCCGCCCTGGCCGCCGGCGCCCAGGGCATCGCCGCTATTCGCGCGGCGTGGAATCTTCGGGACTAGCGAAATCGTCGGGCGCCGCGCTGCCGGCTATGGCATAGCGGTCGCTGGCCCACGCGCCCAGATCGATCTGCCGGCAGCGCGCCGAACAGAAAGGCCGCTGCGGACTCTGCGGTCCCCAGACGACTTCGGCGCCGCAGGTCGGGCAGGCGACCCGGCGCGGCTTGTCCGGAAACTGATTGGCTGCAGGAAGCGGCATTGGTCGCCCAAGATCAGGCGGCTATCCGCTCGCGTTCCGCGATCGGCAGCGCCCGCATGACGGACTTGTGATCCCTCGCAATCACATTCAGCAGCACAAGCGCCGGCCCAGCCGGGGCGCGGTCGCCGCGCTCCCAGTGCCGCAATGTCGCCACGGAAAACCCGAAGCGGGCGGCGAATTGCTCTTGCGTCATGCCGACACGCTGGCGCAGTTCCCGCACGTCGACATCATGCGGCCGATAGACCCGCACGCCCGCGCCGGCCTTTTCGCCTTTGGCATGCGCTATCGCTTCCGTCAGTCCTGCCTTGATGCTCTCGAATGCCTTGCCCATGATTCAGTCTCCCAGCCAATGATCCACCAGCATATCCACCATGCCCGCCAGTTCGTTGCGATCCGCCTTGCTCAAGTTCGCCCGTTCGTTTTTCGCAAACAGGGTCAGCAGGTAAAGCGGCATCGCTTCGCCATGGACGTAGTAGATAACCCGCACGCCGCCGCTCTTGCCCATGCCGGCCCTTGCCCAGCGCAGTTTCCGCACGCCGCCGGTTCCCTCGATCAGGTCGCCGGCCTTCGGATGCGCCGCCAGGTAGGAAGCCACGTCCATCCGCTCCGCCGCTGTCAGCAACTTTTCGGCGCGATGCAGGTAGGTGACAGTCTCGGCGACGGTTTGCATTGTCTAATCCAATGGATTACATGATAGCGCATTGCGGGGGCGAAGCAATGCCCTTCGTTTTCTTCGCAGCGCGCCGGGGCGGGGCGGCAGGTTTCAATTCGCGCGGGATTTTCGCCGGTGTTTCGTTGATAACGTCCGCCGCTTCGCCGGCCAGCCGGTCGGCGATCTGGCGGCGCGCATCGCGGATCAG
>CAYYHO010000095.1:0-4639 GCA_964471725.1 uncultured Methyloversatilis sp.
AGGCGCTGAATGCCATCGGCGCCAATCCGCAGGACCTGATCGCCATCCTGCAGGCCATGAAAATGTCGGGCTCGCTGCGCGCCGAACTGGAGATTATTTAGAGTGAAAAAGCAGCTGTTCCGCCGGGCCGTCCCAAGGGAAAGCGGCACGCGCCGCCAGGCGCAATCCGCTCCTGAGTTGCAACGGAGTACCCCGTGATATCCGCGCGCAGCGCGCACGAAATAACCCCCCGAGAGGGGGGCGAAGGGGGGCGGGCGTTTTCATGATGCGGGTTGTTTCGCATCATGAAAACTAACACGGCATGAATTGCCGGCATATTCCGCCCATTGTTCGTCCCGGTACAAGGCAAGCTGCAGGCAATGAATTCCGCGACGCCGATTCCCTCCATCTTTGACACGCAATCACTGTCCGCCTTGAAGGGTGGCCTGCGCAAGGACGACCCGCAGGCGCTCAAGGCGGCCGCGCAGCAGTTCGAGGCAGTCCTTCTGCAGATGATGCTGAAGTCGATGCGCGCGGCCAGCCCGAAGGACGGCCTGTTCGACAGCGAGCAGACGCGCTTCTACGAGGAAATGCTCGATGCGCAGCTGGCCCAGGTCATGGCCGCCAAGGGCGGCATGGGCCTGGCGGCGGTGATCGAGCGCCAGTTGTCGCGGCAGGAGGCCGTAGCGGCGCCCGACCTGGAAAACGGCCTGCCCCTGCTGCCGCCGGCCCGCTTTCTGCCGGCGCAACCGCCGCAACGCAGCCTGCCGCTGCCGACGGACAAGCCGCCGCCGCCCCTGCCCGTGGAGCGCAGTCCGCTGCGCCCTGCCTTGTCCGCTACGGGGACGGGCGCCGACGGGCAGCCCCAGGGTTTTGTCGCCAGTGTCTGGCCGCACGCCGCGGCGGCGAGCCAGCAGACCGGCATTCCGCCGCATTTCCTGGTCGCCCATGCCGCGCTCGAAAGCGGCTGGGGACGCGCGGAGCCGCGTTTCGCCGACGGCCGGCCCAGCCATAACCTGTTCGGCGTCAAGGCCGGCGGCAATTGGCAGGGAGCGGTCGTCGAGGCCGGCACCACCGAATACGTGAATGGGGTTGCCGAACAGCGCGTCGAACGCTTCCGGGCCTATGGCTCGTATGCCGAGGCCTTCCAGGATTACGCGCAATTGCTGACGCGCTCGTCGCGCTATGCCGAGGTGGTCGCCAGCCGCGATGCCGGCAGTTTCGCGCGCGGCCTGCAGCGCGCCGGCTACGCCACCGACCCCCTCTACGCCGCCAAGCTCGAACGCATCATCGGCGGCGCCACCCTCCGTGCCGCCCTGACTGGATAACAGGCCGCAATACTGGCATGGCAGTTGCTGTATCTCCGTAAGGGCTCAACTGTCGGCACTTTTTGCCGTCATTGAATAACATGACACGGAGCGACACATGGGCAGCGGAATCTTCAACGTCGGCATCAGCGGGCTGAACGCCGCGCAGGCCGGCGTGCTCACCACCGGCCACAACATAGCGAATGCCGCGACGCCAGGTTTCTCGCGGCAGACGGTGTTTCAGACCACCCGCACGCCGGTATTCACCGGCGCGGGGTTTATCGGCCAGGGCACCGATGTCCAGACGGTGCAGCGGATTTATAACCGGTTCCTGAGCGGACAGGTGCTGTCGGCGCAGGCGGGCGCCGCCGAAATGGACAGCTACCTGGCCCAGATCAAGCAGATCGACAATCTGCTCGCCGATCCGAACGCGGGCCTGAGCCCGGCGCTGGCCGATTTCTTCAAGGGCGTGCAGGAGGTCGCGGCCTATCCGGCCTCGCTGCCGGCCCGTCAGTCCATGCTTTCGGCGAGCCAGGCGCTGGTGGCGCGTTTCCAGTCGCTCGACCAGCGCCTGCGCGAGATCAGGGATGGCATCAACAGCCAGATCGCCAGCGAGGTCACGCTGATCAACTCCTATGCCAGGCAGATCGCCGACGTGAATCAGCGCATCATCCTGGCGCAGGCGGCGGGGCCGAATCAGCCGGCCAACGACCTGCTCGATCAGCGCGACCAGCTGATCGCCGATCTCAACAAGGAAATCCGCGTCAGCACCCTGCAGCAGAGCGACGGCACCTATAGCGTTTTCATCGGCAACGGCCAGCCGCTGGTGGTGGGCACGCTCAACTACACCATGCAGGCGGTTGCCGCACCCGACGATCCGGAACGCACCATCGTCGCCCTGCGTGCGCCGACCGGCGCGACGATCAACATGCCGGAATCGCTGCTGACCGGCGGCAAGCTGGGCGGGCTGATCGCCTTTCGCAGCGAGTCGCTCGACCCGGTGCAAAACGGACTCGGCCGCATCGCCCTGACGCTGGCGCAGAACTTCAACGACCAGCATCGCCTGGGGCAGGACCTGAGCGGCGCGCTGGGCGGCAATTATTTCGACATCAGCCTGGCGGGGCCGACGGTCGGGGCCAACGCGAACAACGCCGTGCCGACCCAGAGTCCGGCCGTGAGCATCGCCAGCATCGGCGCGCTGACGACCAGCGATTACCGGCTCAGTTACGATGGGGCCAACTACACCCTGCTGCGCCTGTCCGACAACAACGCGCGAACCTATGCCGCGCTGCCGCAGACCGTCGATGGACTGACGATCGCGGCGGGAACCTGGGTTCCGGTGGCCGGCGACAGCTTCCTGATCCAGCCCACCCGTAACGGCGCCGGCAACCTGGCGCTGGCGATTTCCGACGGGCGCGCCATCGCCGCGGCGGCGCCGATCCGGACCGGCACGTCCCTGGGCAATTCGGGCACGGCCAAGATCGACGCAGGCAACGTCAGTTCGACTGCCAGCCTGCCACTCGGGGGCACGGTGACACTGACGTACGACGCTGCCGCGACCCAGTTCATCGTCAGCGGCCCGATCGCTGCTGGGCCGTTCGCTTATGTTTCCGGCCAGCCCATCAGTATTGCCGGCATGACCGTGACGATCACCGGCAATCCGGCCAGCGGCGACACATTCACCATCGGCAACAACAGCAACGGCGTTGCCGACAGCCGCAATGCCGTGCTGCTTGGCGCGCTGCAAACCGCGACACCGATGGCTGGCGGCACGGCCAGCTACCAGTCGGCGTATTCGCAGATCGTCAGCCAGACCGGCAACAAGACGCGCGAGGTCGAGGTGACGGGCAAGGCGCAGCAGACGCTCGCCGACCAGGCCCAGAGCGCGGTCGACCAGGTCTCCGGCGTCAACCTTGACGAGGAGGCCGCCAATCTGCTGCGCTACCAGCAGGCCTACCAGGCCTCGGCCAAACTGATCGAGCTCGCGGGCAAGCTGTTCGACGAGATCCTCGCCATCAGCCGTTAATCAGGAAAGCGGAGCCATCATGATCAGAGTCAGCACCGGCATGATCTTCAACGCGGGGGTCAATGCCATCAATACGCAGACGGCATCGTTGCTGCACCTGCAGCAGCAGGTCGCCAGCGGCCGCCGCATCCTGACGCCGGCCGACGATCCGGTGGGCGCGGCGCGCGCGCTGGAAGTCACCCAGGCGCAGAACGTCACGGTCCAGCATGGCGTCAATCACGACAATGCCAAGTCGGCGCTGGGACTCGAAGAAGCCCAGTTGACCGGCATCAACGGCATGATGGCGCGCCTCAAGGAACTGACGGTGCAGGCCGGCAACGCGACCCTGTCGGCCGGCGACCGGCGCAGCATCGCGGTCGAGTTGCGCGCCCGCTTCGACGAACTGCTCGGCATTGCCAATGCCACCGACGCCAGCGGCCAGTACCTGTTTGCCGGCTACATGGGGAGCACCAAGCCCTTCGGCGCCTCGATCGATGCGATGATCGCCAACCCGGCACTGGAAGTCACCTATCAGGGCGATGACGGCCAGCGCCGCCTGCAGGTGTCGCCGACGCGCTTTCTCGAAATCGCCGATTCGGGCAACGACGTCTTCAACCGCATCCGCACCGGCAACGGCTACTTCGCCACCGGCTATGCGACGGCGAACACCGGCTCCGGTGTGATCGACGCCGGCAATGTGACGGACATCGCCGCGTGGAACAACGCAGCCAACAGCAAGAATCTGCGGATTGAATTCGCTGTCGCCGCAGGAGTGACGACTTTCCGCATCTACGACAATACCGCTTCGGCCTACCTCACGAACGCGACGGCCTATAGTCCAGGCCAGCCCATCCCGCTGCAACAAACCAGTCCGCCGGCCGCGACCAATGTCGATTTCGGCGCCAGCATCACGATTACCGGCGCACCGGCCAGCGGCGACCGCTTCAGCCTGGCGCCGAGCACCAGCCAGAGCCTGTTCCGCACCCTCGCCAACCTCGTCGGCGCGCTCGAAACGGGGCCGAGCGGGCCGGGCGGCAATGCGAAATACGCGAACGAAATCGGCATTGCCCTCACCAACCTCGACCAGGCCAACGACAACATCCTGCGCGTGCGGGCCACGATCGGTTCGCGCCTGGCCGAGATCGATGCCCTGTCGAATGTGAACCAGGACTTGCAGCTGCAGTACCAGCAGGCCCTGTCGACGCTGCAGGACCTCGATTACGCCAAGGCCATCTCCGACCTGACGCGCAAGCAGACCGACCTCGAGGCCGCGCAAAAGTCGTTCCTGCGCGTTTCCCAGCTTTCGCTGTTCAACTACCTGTGACGATGCCGTCTCGCCAGCGCCGAA
>CAYYHO010000095.1:4739-6543 GCA_964471725.1 uncultured Methyloversatilis sp.
GCTGCCGGCAAGACCGGCGAGGCCGTCGCCAAGGCCGGCAGCAAGCTCATTGGCGGCCCGCTGATTCCGGATACCGTCGTGCAACTGGGGCCGAGCACCAGCATTGCGCTGGAAAAGCTGGTGTACTGGGGCGCCTATGCGGCGGCTGCCTACCTGATCCTCGACCCGTTCAATCCCAACTGGCACATCGAGGAAGCGCAATTCCCGGAAAACCATGTGCATTTCCGCATGAGCATGAAACGCTTCTACGCGGGCGGAGCCGGCGAAGCGCGGGTGACCTTCCATCGGCGCGCCAAGGAGCTGATGCGTGCCGGCGGCTACAGCGGCTACGAGGTGGTCGAGTACAACGAGGGCATGGAATCCTCGGTGCTCGGCGCGCAGCGCACCGCCGAGGGTGTTGTACGTTTCAGCAAGAGCTAGGCGGTAGCCCTCAGCACCGCTGCCATGGCGCGGAAGGCCTGGTCGAACAGGCCTTCCATCGCGGCGCCGAAGTAGGGAATCGAAAACATCAGCATGGCGAAGCCGGCCATCAGCGTGACCGGAAAGCCGACGGCGAAGATGTTCAATTGCGGCGCGACGCGCGCCAGCACGCCCGTGGCGAGGTTGGTGATCACGAGCGCGGTGATCACCGGCAGGGCGAGCAGCAGCCCGGCGGAAAACAGCACGGTCGACCAGGCCAGGAAACTTCTGATGCCGCCCAGCCCTCCCAGGTTGAACGGCGTGGCGGATACCGGCAGCAGCCGGAAGCTTTCCGCGAGGACCTGCAGCGTCAGCAGGTGGCCGTTCATGGCCAGGAACACCAGCATCACGATGAGGCCGAGGAACTCGGCCAGCACCGGCGTCTGGCCGGCATTCTGCGGGTCGTAGAACACCGCGAAGGAAAGGCCCATCTGCATGCCGATCAGTTCGCCGGCGAGGTCGATGGCCGCGAAGGCGATGCGCAGGGTGAGCCCGAGCAGAACGCCGATCATGATCTGCTGCGCCAGGATGGCGAAGCCGACCCATGAACCGGCGGGAATGGCCGGCATGGGCGGCAACACCGGCAGCAGGGCGAAGGTGATCGCGAGACCGGCCACCAGCCGCACGCGCTTGGGCTGGGCGACGCTGTTGAAGAAGGGCGCGCTGGCCAGCAGGCCCATGATGCGCGCGAGCGGGAAGATGAAAGCCGTCAGCCAGGCATCGAGCTGCGCGCTGGTGAAGGTGATCAAGACTCTGCGGCAGCGTTTGCGCCGGGCCGCCCCAAGCAAATGCGGCACGCGCCGCCAGGCGCAAATCGCACCTCGTCAATTACGAAGTGCCCCGTAACCCACGAGCATAGCGGGCAACGGTCACCTTCCCCGTGAGGGGAAGGTTGGGGTGGGGCGGGTGTTTTCATCCGATAATGCCCGGAATCGCCCCGTAGAGCCGGCGCATGTAATCGGTCAGCACGGCGATCATCCAGGGGCCGGCAATCACCAGAGCGAGCAGGATGGCGATCAGTTTCGGCACGAAGGAGAGCGTCGCCTCGTTGATCTGCGTGGCGGCCTGGAAGATCGAGATGATCAGGCCGGTGGCGAGCGCGGCGATGAACAGCGGCGCCGAGATCATCAGCGTGACCTCCACGGCCTGGCGGCCGATTTCAATGACTGCGGTAGGCGTCATCCCGAAACCCTCTAACCGAAGCTGGTGACCAGCGAACCGATGACCAGCTGCCAGCCGTCGACCAGCACGAACAGCATGATCTTGAACGGCAAGGCGATCATGACCGGCGACATCATCATCATGCCCATCGACATGAGCACCGAGGCGACCACCATGTCGATGA
>CAYYHO010000096.1:0-6475 GCA_964471725.1 uncultured Methyloversatilis sp.
AGCCGCGCGCAGCGCGCACGAAATAACCCCCCGCGCGGGGGGCGAAGGGGGGCGGGCCACAGTGGGCGGGCGTTTTAATACATTCCGGGTGAAGCAAAATTCTCGAAGCGAGTGTATTCGCCGAGGAAGGTCAGCTTGCATACGCCGGTCGGGCCGTTGCGGTGCTTGCCGATGATGATCTCGGCAACGCCCTTTTCCGTGGTGTCCGGCTTGTAGTACTCCTCGCGGTACATCATGATGATGATGTCGGCATCCTGCTCGATGGCGCCGGATTCCCTCAGGTCGCTCATCAGCGGGCGCTTGTCGTTGCGTTCCTCGACCTTGCGCGAGAGCTGCGAGAGGGCGATCACCGGCACCTGCAATTCCTTCGCCAGCGCCTTGATGGAGCGCGAGATTTCCGAGATTTCGGTGGCGCGGTTCTCGTTGTTCTTGACTGAATTCATCAGCTGCAGGTAGTCGACCACGATCAGTCCCAGCTGACCGCACTGGCGATGCAGGCGCCGCGCCCGCGCGCGCAGGTCGGAGGCGTTCAGCGCGCCGCTTTCGTCGATGTGGATCGGCGCTTCGTGCAGCTTGCCGAGCGCCATCGACATTTTTTCCCAATCCTCGTCCGTCAGCCGGCCCGTGCGGATCTTCCCCTGGTCGAGCCGGCCGGCCGAAGAGAGAAAACGCATCGCCAGTTGCGGCCCGGACATTTCCAGGCTGAAGATCGCCACGGGCTTCCTGAGTTCCATGCCGACATGCTCGGCGATGTTGAGCGCAAAGGCGGTCTTGCCCATCGAGGGCCGGCCGGCGACGACGATCATGTCGCCGGGCTGCAGCCCGCTGGTCATGCGGTCGAGGTCGTGGAAACCCGTCGCCAGCCCGGTGATGTCGGAGGGATTCTCGCGGTTGTAGAGCACCTCGATGCGCTCGACGACACCGCCCAGGATCGGCGTGATGGCCTGGAAGCCCTGCATCGTGCGGTTGCCCGCCTCGGCGATCTCGAACACCTTTTGTTCCGCCTCGTCGAGCAACTGCTTGACATCGCGCCCGGCCGGGTTGAGGGCGGAACCGGCAATTTCGTCGCCAACCGTGACCAGCTTGCGCAGCACCGCCCGCTCATGGACGATCTCGGCGTAGCGGCGGATGTTGGCGGCCGAGGGCGTGGCATTGGCGATCTCGCCCAGATAGGCCAGGCCGCCGGTCTGTTCCGATTGATTGGCATGTTCGATGGACTCGAACACCGTCACCACATCCGCCGGGCGCGCGGTTTCGACCAGCTTGCGGATGTGCGCGAAGATGCGCCGGTGATCGTCGCGATAGAAATCGGACTCGCTCACCAGGTCGGCGATGCGGTCCCAGGCCAAGTTGTCGAGCAGCAGCCCGCCGAGCAGGGACTGTTCGGCTTCGATCGAATGGGGCGGCAGCTTGAGTGCCGCGACCTGGGCATCCGCCGGGCCGGTCTTGTAGGTCTGCGGGTAGGATTGGGCAAGGTGCGCCTGGGCCATTGTCATCTCCTCATGGCATTCTGCAGCGAATGGTGGCGTGCAAGGCTGCAGAGTCTACTCGCTGCTCCCCGCGCCGGGGAGTGAACAAGCTGTGTAAATGCGGTGCGCAAACTGTGCATAAGCTGTGGAAATGCCGCCTTGCTCGTCGAAAAAACATGCCAGCAGCCCGGAACCGGAAGTGACATCGCTTTTATCGATGTTTTAACTCGTTATATCCGATTTGTCGGATGTTATCGGTTGCCCTAGGATGCGGCGTCTGCTTAACTGGTGGGACGAGGTGCAAGGGCATGCGGATCAACATTCAGGCTTTGGGTTTCGATCTCACCGATGCATTGCGCGAGCACACCCAGCGGCGACTGAGGTTTGCCCTCAGCTGGGCCAGCCAGGATGTGCGCAAGCTGACGGTGCGCCTGAGCGACGTCAACGGCCCGCGCGGCGGCAGCGACAAGCGCTGCCGCATCCGCATCCCGCTGCCCGGCACGCGCGGCCTCGTCATTGAAGATACCGAGGCCGATCTCTATATAGCGATCGACCGCGCCGCCGAACGCGCCGAGCGCGCGGTGGCACGCCGTCTGGAACGTCTGCGCGAGCGGCGGCACGATGGTCTCGACGCGGCGACAGCCGCTGAGGGCCGGATGCTGCCGCAGCCAGGTGACCCAACCGCACTTTGATATTCGCTGATTGAAAGGAAAACAACCATGAAACGCATCCTGCTCTTCCTGGGCACCAACGTCGCCATTTTGCTGGTGCTGTCGATCACCATGCGCCTGCTGGGCGTGGAACCCTACCTCAACGCCCAGGGCCTCAACCTCACCTCGCTGCTGATTTTTGCGGCGGTGATGGGCTTCGGCGGCTCCTTTATCTCGCTCGCCATTTCCAAATGGACGGCCAAAAAGGCGATGGGCGTGCAGGTCATCGAGACGCCGTCCAACTCCACCGAGTTCTGGCTGCTGGAAACCGTCCGCAAGTACGCGCAGGAAGCGGGTATCCGGATGCCCGAAGTGGGCGTCTTCGACTCGCCCGACGTCAATGCCTTCGCCACCGGCATGAGCAAGAACAGTTCGCTGATCGCCGTATCCACCGGGCTGCTCCAGCAGATGACGCGGCCGGAGGCGGAAGCTGTGCTCGGCCATGAGGTGGCGCACGCGGCGAACGGCGACATGGTGACGCTGGCCCTGATCCAGGGCGTGGTGAACACCTTCGTCATGTTCCTCTCGCGGGTCATCGGCCACACCGTGGACCGGGTCGTTTTCAAGAGCGAGCGGGCGAACGGCCCGGCCTTCTACATCACCATGATCGTCGCCGAACTGATCCTCGGCGTGCTCGCCTCGATCATCGTCATGTGGTTCTCGCGGCAGCGCGAGTTTCGCGCCGACCAGGGCGGCGCCCGTCTGGCCGGACGGCAGAACATGATCGCCGCGCTGGAGCGCCTGAACGGCCTGCATCCGCAGCCGCTGCCCGACAAGATGGCGGCCTTCGGCGTCGCCGGCGGCGGCGCCGAAGGCATCAAGCGCCTGTTCATGACGCACCCGCCGCTGACGGAACGCATCGCCGCCCTCAAGGCAGCTCGATAAGGAAGCATGGCAATGACGGAAACCGCCGGGCGAGTTTTGCCCCAGGGCACGACAGACCGCCTGCGCAACTTCATCGAGCATCCGCGCGTGCAGGGCGCCATCATCGCGCTGATCCTGATCAACGCGGCCCTGCTCGGACTGGAAACCTGGCCGGCGGCGATGAACCTCGCCGGCGGGCCGATCGTCATGCTGGATCGCGCCATCCTGGCCATCTTCGTCGTCGAGATCGGCGTGCGCCTCTATGTCCATCGGCTGCGCTTCTGGCGCGACCCGTGGAGCGTCTTCGATTTCGCCGTCGTCGCCATCGCCCTGCTGCCGGCCACCGGCCAGCTCGCCGTGCTGCGTGCCTTGCGGGTTCTGCGCGTGCTGCGCCTGCTGACCATGGTGCCTTCGATGCGACGCGTCGTCGGCGCGCTGCTCGGCGCGATTCCCGGGCTGGTCTCCATCGCGCTGGTGCTGAT
The DNA here is from genome assembly GCA_964471725.1 of uncultured Methyloversatilis sp. Classification (GTDB taxonomy): domain Bacteria; phylum Pseudomonadota; class Gammaproteobacteria; order Burkholderiales; family Rhodocyclaceae; genus Sulfuricystis. Next base: position 3,526 of record CAYYHO010000096.1, read on the forward strand.
GATCATCTACTACGTGTTCGCGGTGATCGCCACCAACCTGTTCGCCGCCGCCCACCCCGAGTGGTTCGGCCACCTGGGCCGCTCGCTTTATACCCTGTTCCAGATCATGACCCTGGAGAGCTGGTCGATGGGCATCGCCCGACCGGTGATGGAGAACTTCCCCTATGCCTGGGCCTTCTTCGTCCTCTTCATCCTGGTGGCGACCTTCACCATGCTCAACCTGTTCATCGCCATCATCGTCAATGCCATGCAGTCCTACAGCGAGGATGAGCATCGCGACACGGTCGCGGTTGTCGACCAGGCGCGCGAGCACATCGAAGCGGACCTGCATGAGGAAGTGCGCGCGCTGCGCGCCGAGATGCGCGAACTGAAAACAATGCTGTCCTCGTCGCGCCACGACCCGCAACCACCGGCGATGCAGGAGCGGCCCAGCGGCTAGTCAAGGATAGAACCGATGCCTGCGATTGCTTACGACCTGCTGACCATGCTCGGCGCCATCGTACTGGCAGGCATCGGCGGTGAACTGTTCCTCAAGGGCGTGCTGGGCACCGCAGCCTGGTTGCGGCTGCCGAAGCTGCTGGTGGCGACCAGCCTGGCCGCCTTCGCCACTTCGAGCCCGGAGCTGACGGTATCGACCGTCGCCGCGCTGGCGGGCAAGCCGGAAATCGGCCTCGGCGATGCGCTCGGCAGCAATGTCGTGAACATCGCACTGCTGTTCGGCCTTGCCCTGCTGTTCGGCCCGATCCGGGTCGAGCGGCGCGACCTCGGCCGCGACTTCGCCCTCGCGCTGGCGATACCCCTGCTCACCTTCTGGTTCGCCTCCGATGGCACCGTTTCGAGCCTGGAAGGCGGCGCGCTGCTGCTGATCTTCGCCTTCTGGATGGGGCTGCTGATGCGGGCCGGCGCGGCGTATCGCGGATCGGGCGCGCTCCCCGACGTCACGGCCGGGCAGCGTCCGTGGCTGGCGCTGGTCTTCGGCTGCATCGGCCTGGCCGCACTGATCATGGCCGGACGCCTGTTCGTCAGCAGCGCCACCGGCATCGCCACGGCTTTCGGCGTCGATGCCTTCATCATCGGGGCGACCCTGGTCGCCATCGGCACCTCGTTGCCCGAACTGGTCACGGTGCTGCTCGCCCGCTATCGCGGCCACGACGACATCGGCGTCGGCACGCTGCTGGGCAGCAATCTCTTCAACGGCATGGCGATCGTCGGCGTGGCGGCCAGCATCCACCCGATCCAGGCCGCGCCGGCCGAGGTTGCCGTCGCCCTCGGCATCGGCTTGCTCGCCCTGCTGCTGCTGGTGCCCGACCGTGCCGGCATCATCAGTCGCGGCCGCGGACTCTTGCTGCTGGCAAGCTATGCCGTTTTCCTCGCCGCCACCTTCGCCACCGGCAGCATGGCCTGAACGCGACCGCCCCGGAACGATCATGTCCAACCCTCGGCACACGCCCCTTCCCGATGCAGCGACACCCTGGCATGCCGAACCGGCATCCCGGGCGCTTGCCGCCCTGCAGGTCGAGCCGGCGACCGGACTGACGAGCCATGAAACACGGCTGCGTCTCGCCAGCCATGGCCCCAACCAGATCGCCAGCAAGCCGCCGCGTCCGGCCTGGCTGAAGTTCCTCGACCAGTTCCGCAATTTCCTGGTCATCGTGCTGCTCGGCGCCGCCGTGCTCGCCGGAGTCGTCGGCGAGCTCAAGGACGCCATCGTCATCGCCATCGTGGTCCTGCTCAACGCCACCCTCGGCTTCTATCAGGAACACCGCGCCGAGGCCGCGCTGGCCGCGCTCAAGAACATGCTGGCGCCGACTGCGCGCGTGCGCCGCGACGGTCATGTCGCCCAGATCCAGGCGGTAGACCTGGTCCCCGGCGACCTGCTGATGCTGGAAGCCGGCGACCGCATCCCGGCCGACGCGCGGGTGCTGCACGCCCATGCCGCCGAGGTGGCGGAAGCCGCGCTCACCGGCGAATCGCATGCGGTCGGCAAAAGCCCGGATGCGGTCGCGGAAAAGTCGGCGCTGGCGGAACGGCACTCGATGGTCTTCATGAACACCGTGGTCACCCGCGGCCGCCTCGAAGCCGTCGTCACGGGCACCGGCATGCGGACGGAAATGGGCAAGATCGCCGGTCTGCTGGCCGAAGCCGCCGAGTCGGCGACGCCGCTGCAGGTACAGCTCGACAAGCTCGGCAAGCGCCTCGCCGCGATCGCCGGCGTGGTCGTGTTCCTGATCTTCGTGATCGGCCTGCTGCGCGGCGACGACCTGGTGCAGACCGCCATGACCGCGATCGCGCTCGCCGTCGCGGCGATCCCCGAAGGCCTGCCGGCGGTCGTCACCGTCACCCTCGCCCTCGGCATGCACCGCATGGCGAAGCGGCACGCCATCGTCAAGAAACTGGCGGCGGTGGAAACGCTCGGCTGCACCACCGTCATCTGCTCCGACAAGACCGGCACGCTGACGCTGAATCAGATGACGGCACGCCGCCTGTATTACCTGGGACGCCTGTTCGACGTCGGCGGCGAGGGATACCGGGGCGAGGGCCGCATCGCCGCAGTGGACGGGCAGCCGCTCCCCGAGTTCGACAACCTGTGCAATCCGGCCATCCTGTGCGCCGATGCGCGCATCCGCCGCAGCGACGACGGCGGCGAACTCATCGGCGATCCGACCGAAGGCGCGCTGCTGGCGCTGGCCGCCAAGGCGACGCCCGGCGACGCCGATGCCGAGGAAGTCGTTGCAGCATGGCACGAGCGCCACCCGCGCATCGCCGAGATCCCCTTCGATTCGGCCAACAAGTTCATGGCCACCTTCCACCATGACGGCACGGTCGTGCGCATGTGGATCAAGGGCGCCCCCGACGTGCTGCTGGCACGCGCCGCGCGCTGGCTGGCGGCGGCCGGCGCACTGCCCCTCGACGACGCTGCGCGCGATGCCTGCGCGGCGCAAAACACCGC
>CAYYHO010000097.1:0-6473 GCA_964471725.1 uncultured Methyloversatilis sp.
CCCCAGCCCCCGCCCCGGGGCGGGGGCTGGGGGTGGGGGGCCAATGGGGCGCAGACTCATTGACCCGCCATGCTCACGACAACCTGCTGATGCTCGGCGTCGGCATACAAGGTGAGAACTTCCGGCGCCAGGTCCGCCACATGCACCATATCGCACCAGGCAGCGGCGTCGGGAAGCAGGTCGGTCAGGCAGTTCGGCAGCGCCAGGATGGCGTCGGCGTCGATGTGGTTGTCGTCGCGCTGGGGGAAGAGGGCGAAGTAGAGCATGTCCGCTTCGATCAACTCGTTGAGGAAGTGGGTGCCGAGCGACACGTCGGGCACCAGATTCTCGTGCATGCTGACGATCTCGCACAGGGCGGCGACGCGGTTGATCTGGCCGAAGGTCACCGGCAGGCCGAGCCAGGGATCGCGCGTGCCCCAGCGGCCCGGACCGAGCACCAGCAGGGTACGCCCCCCGCTGGACTGGTTGATGCGGCCGACCAGTTGCGCGACGGCAAAGCGGTCCGCCTGGTTGAGGCGGCCATAGTGGGCAGGCACGACATACACCAGTCGGTCGGGGCGGATCACGCGGCTCGGCCCGATCACCGCCCCCCGGGCGACCACCAGCCGCGGCAGGTTGGCGGGCGGTTCGACATCGACCACGCCATCGACATTGCGCACCTGCAGCGGCCGGCATTGCAGCAGGTTGATGCGATAGGCGGCCTCATCCTCCTCATCCTGGTTGTCCGGCAGAACGTTGAGGGCGAATTCGATTTCCACCGGATACTGGTAGGCGGCATGCAGCTGCGCCAGCATGTCGCGCAGGTCGGCGACGAAAGGGGTCTGCTGCAGCAGGGGATCGAAGGTGAGGAAGGCCGGCTTGCCGGGTTCCTCGCGCGTGGTGAACAGCTCGAGGGGATAGTCGGCGTGGCCTTGCACCATCTCGGCGATCGGCCCGCTGAGAATGCGGTTGCCATCGAGATCGAGGGCATCCATGCGCCGCTGCACGTGGCGCGCGATGTCGCCGAAGCTGGTTTCCGGGCGCAGTTCTGGGGCATTGAGCGCCACCAGGCGCGTGTAGTCGTCGTCGCTGCGATCGACCGCGCGCGTGCCCAGGCCCGCCACCAGGCGGATCACGCCGGCCTTCATGTCGATGCGCGGATTCCAGCGATAGGGGTTCACGGAGAGGCCGACACCGGCGGCGTGCGGATAGAAATAGCGGCCGCCAGCGGTGCCCGAAACGCGCATGATGAGCACCGCCATCTGCTCGTTCTCGCCCAGCAGGCCGCGCCGCTTGCGGTAGCGCAGCGCCTGCTCGCTCATGGTGCTGGCATAGACCTGGCGCACCGCATCGAGCAGCTCGTTGAGGCGCTTTTCCCAATGGCCGCGATTGGCGCAGAAGACGCTGTCGTACTGCCCGGCAAAAGCGTTGCCGTAACGATCTTCGAGGTGCGAACTGGAGCGCACGATGAACGGCCATTCGCCGAAATAGTCGAGCATGCCCTCGAACTGGCGGATGACGGTAGGCGAAAACTTGCCGGCGAGCATGCGCGTGCGCGCGACCTCGATTTCATCCAGGTAGGTGACTGCATCGCGCTGCCGACGGCGAATCCACCACAGGCCGTTATGCACCAGGAAGGTATCGAACACCTCGGTGCCGATATAGAAGGAATCATGCGCCTCGAGCCGGGCATCGAGCTGCGGAGCGTCGCGGCGCAGCACGGCGCGCGCCAGCAGCATGCCCAGCGCCTTGCCGCCGATGGTGCCGATGCCGATCATGCGGCTGCGCACCGACAGCAGGTCGTCGAGCGTCAGGTATTCGTCGATCAGCCGCGCCATCGAGGGATCGGCCGGAAACAGCAGGCGGCTCAGGGAGGCAAACCATTCGGCCTCGGCCGGATCGGGGTAACCCGCCCGTCGCGCGGCCGCCACCGGCTTCGCCGCCGCGAACAGCTTTTGCCAGTGACTGGGGATCTGGTTGTCCTCCAGCCCCGGCCATTGCGAGTTGGCGAGAATCTCGGAAACCGTGCCGCTGTCGCGCACCGGGCGGAAACGATCGTCCGCTTCCCAGGCGTGAATCAGGTTCATGGCCGCCGCCGAGTGATGCTTCACCTTGATGGGACGCAGATAGAGGCGCTCGCGGCAACGGAAGACATCGATGAGGAACTGGGTGGTGTCGATGATCACGCCCATGGCCGCATGCGCATGGCGATTGCGGAAGACGCTGAAGTAGGTGACCGTGTCGAGGGCGAACAGGCGCGGGCAGGTCAGGCGGAAGAAATTGCCCAGCATGCGGTCCGACTGCCAGGCATCGGCGAGATGCGACAGGCAGTCGAACACATAAAGGGTTTCCTGGCCCGCAGCCTCGATGACGGAGTGCACCTGATCGACAAAGGCATCGAAGCCGTCGGCGGGATTCGGCCGGCAGACTTCCACCCCGTCGCCAGCCGGCAGCAGCGGCGCATGCGCGGCAAAGCGGAAATAGATCAGGCGGCGCTGCTGGGCGCGCGCCGCCGCCGCATAAGGCTTGACCAGGGCCTGGTACTTGTCCATCGATTCGATCTGCCAGACGATGTTGTCGCCGCGCTGCACCCCTTTCAGGACGGCATCGAGCTCGGGCAGCCCGGTGGTGGGGGCAAAGATCGCACTGTTCGATTCCACGGAACCTCCTGGATGCCATTCCGGCACGGACAAAAAGATTTCGGCAATTGGCCGAATGGTCGAATTGCCGAATTGTCGCCGAGGCGACTTGTCTTCGGACGGCTTCACCGTAAAATTACTTCATTGCAATGAAAGCGGGGTCGCCATGTCCACCATCGTCAGTGTCGTTTTCGACCGCATCAATGAATACGAACTCGTTGCCCACGCCGGCATGTCGCGCGAAGACGCCAACCAGTGGCTGAACGCTCAATGGGAAGAACTGGAGTGCGAATCGACCAACCCGATGGGCAAGGTGTTGGTGCTCGACAAGCTGCTCGGCATCGCCGAATACGGCGGCGAGAAGCGCTTCGCCCAGAAGGGTGAGTGGGCCCAGCAGTATGCCAACGCCGCCGGCGCCGTGATGGGCCGCCCGGCAGTCCGCATCGACATCGCCGACCGCGTCGTCGGTTAAAGTAGAAGGCCCACCCCTCCCATCCTCCCCTCGCGGGGAGGTGACTATAGCTCGCTGCGCTCGTCTGTTACTGGGTGCTCACAATTGAGTTGGGAGCGGATTGCGCCTGGCGGCGCGTGCCGCGATCGCTTGGGGCGGCCCGGCGCAATCGCTGCTTTCGTTCAGTCGTTAAGCCTTCTCCAGGAAACTGTAGATCGCCTCCAGCCGCGCCACGCCGTCGTCCAGTTCGAGCAACTGCTGGCGCGTCATCAGCGGCAGCGGCAGCAGTTCCGCCCAGCGGTCGGCCAGCCAGGCGGCGTCATAGAAGCGGTAGGGCTGCGGCGGCTGGCTGGCCGGTTCGAGCCCTTCGATCAGGGCCCGCAACATCGGCACCAGCCGGGCATAGTCGCGCGGAATCGGCGTCACCGGCGGGTCAGGCAGCATGTCCACCGTCGCCCGCACCAGGCCGTTCATCGCCACGCGATGCGTGAGCACGCGAAAGCGCCCGCCGCCGTGCACCACGATGTTGAGGATGCCCAGTTGCGGCATCTCCCAGTCGGCGATGGTCGCCAGCGTGCCGACCCGCTGCGGCACCGTGTCCGGGCAGGGGGTGCTGAGCGGATTCAGCACCTCCTCGCCGTGCTCGATCAGGCAGACGCCAAATGGCGCATTGCTGCGCAGACAATCCTTCACCATGTCCATGTAGCGCGCCTCGAACACCTTCAGGGCCAGTTGCCCGCCCGAATACAAAACCGTGTTGAGCAGGAACAGCGGGATATCGGCCGATGCACTCATTCTGGCTCTTCACCCCAGCGCGGCATCAGCTCATGGGCGACGCCCAGCCGGTCGAGGATGCGCGCGACCACGAAGTCGACCAGGTCGTGGATGCTGTGCGGGTGGTGGTAGAAGCCGGGGTTGGGCGGCAGGATCACCGCGCCGGCGCGGCTCAGCTTGAGCATGTTTTCCAGGTGCAGACTGGAAAGCGGGGTTTCGCGCGGCACCAGGATCAGCGGACGGCCTTCCTTCAGCACCACATCGGCGGCACGGGTGATCAGATCCTTGGCGGCGCCGGCGGCCACTTCGGCCAGCGTGCCCATGGTGCACGGGCAGATCACATAGGCATCGGGCGGGTTGGAGCCGGAGGCGGGGGGCGCATTCCAGTTGTCGCGGCCGAACACGGTCAGCCGCCCCGCCTGGTCGTTGAAGCATTCGGCCAGCAGGCGCTGCGCCTCACGGGGCTGCGACGGCAGCACCAGGTCGGTTTCCTGCTTGGCGACGATCTGCGCCGCCTGCGAATACATCAGCCAGACCCGGCAGCCGGCGGCGAGCAGGCAGTCGACCAGCCGCAAACCATAGGGGAGGCCGGAAGCGCCGGTCCAGGCAACCGCAACCGTTTTGGCTTGATCAGGGTTCGTGTTCATCGGTTTCATTCAAGAGCCGCGCAGCGACAAGGCCGTTCACGATACCGAAAACCACGGCACTCGCGGCAAAGATCGGCGCCAGCAGAAAAACGCCGTCATGCGGCACCAGCCACAGGCGCGCCAGCAGGAGTTGTCCGCCGACATGCGCGAAGGCCGCCAGCACGCTGGCCGTCACCGGCCCGAACCAGCGTCGCGGCAGGCGCAGCGTGAGGGCCAGCACCGCCAGGCTGGCCAGCGCACCGGTGAGCGCGAGGAAGAAGCCGGGGGCGAGGAACTGGCCGAGCAGCAGGCTGCCGGCCACGACCCGCAGCAGCGAAACCCAGGCCGCATCGCGCCAGCCGTGGCGCGCCAGCACCACCAGCACGACGATGTTGGCCAGCCCGGGCTTGACGCCGGGCAGCGGTGACGGCAGCGCCGCCTCGACCATCGTCAGCACGATCGCCGCCGCCGCATAGCGGGCGATGCGGCGGTCGTCGGCAGCGACCGGAAGCTCAATAATTGATGCTGTCATGGCCCGTCGTATCGCCGGTTCGCCCGCTCAGGCTCAGGCTGACATGGTTGGGGGCGCAGATGGCGATGGCGTTGGGGCGCGTCAGCCAGCCCTGCTGCACGCAATACTGGCGCGGGCCGGGGTCGGCCAGCACGCGGGCGCGGCCCGGCGCGATCTCGATCAGGGTGTCGCCGAGCGGCCCGGTCACGCTGAAGCGGCGCGGCGCGGTGAGCGGGAACTCGGCCACCACGCGCCCGTCGAGCCGCACCACGGCGCGCTCGGCCTTGCCGCCCGCCCACAGCAGGGGAAAGGCTGCGGCCGCCACGCCGCAGGCGAACAGGATCGTCAGCCAGTCGCCGGGACGCAACAGCCGGAGCCAGTCCTGCATACGCAGGACCGCCCCGAGTTTTCTTGCCCCTTGAGGGGAACCCGCTGCGGGACGACGATTGCGGTGCGGGCTCATGCCGCTGGGGTCGGGCTCCCCGGAGGCAGCATGGCGAGGGGCGGAGGAATGTCCCGCTGCAGCGCGCGATGGCGCACCAGCACGCGCGCCTGGCCGCCGCGGAAATGGGCGGCGAGCGCCTCGGCGAACCAGACCGAGCGGTGCTGGCCGCCGGTGCAGCCGATCGCCACGGTGAGGTAGGAGCGGTTGTCGCGGATATAGGCCGGCAGCCAGTCGGCGATATAGCTGCGGATGTCCGCGTACATTTTCAGCACTTCGGGCTGGGCGGTGAGAAAGGCGACCACCTGCGCATCGCGCCCGGTGAGCGGGCGCAGCACCGGGTCGTAGTGCGGGTTGGGCAGGCAGCGCACGTCGAAGACCAGGTCGGCATCCAGCGGCAGGCCGTGCTTGAAGCCGAAGGATTGGAACAGCAGCGTCAGGCGCCCCGTCTCGTCGAGGGCGATGAAGTCCCTGACCATGGCGCGCAGGGCGTTCGGGCCGAGGTTGCTGGTGTCGATGCGGTGGCCGAAGTCGCGCAGGGCCTCGAGCGCGTCCCGTTCGCGGTGGATCGCCTCGGAGAGGGTGACCTCGCCTTCGGCGAGCGGATGGCGGCGGCGCGTTTCCGAAAAGCGCTGGATCAGCACCTCGTCGCGGGCATCGAGAAAGATGAAGCGCAGCGCCGTGCCGGCGGCCTCCATCTGACGCAGCTTGGGCAGCAGCGTGTCGATCAGGGCGCCGCTGCGCATGTCGGCCGCCACGGCGACGCGCGCATGGCCGGCGCGGCGCAGGTGGCCGAGCAGGTCGCCGAGCAGCGACGCGGGCAGGTTGTCGACACAATAAAACCCCGCGTCTTCCAGGACGTTGAGGGCAATCGACTTGCCGGAACCCGAGAGGCCGCTGATCAGGACGAGTTGCATGACGGGGCGCTGAGGAGCAATGCGCGCTATGGTAGCATCGGCGCCCCTCCACACAAGTCTGCAGCAACGATGTCACGCCAGGATTTCCACTGGAAAGCCCACCCTGCCCTGGCCGGCGCCCCGCTTGAACTGCA
>CAYYHO010000098.1:0-4329 GCA_964471725.1 uncultured Methyloversatilis sp.
CAACTTCGCCTACTGGAAGAACCGCATGGCCGTCCTCAACGGCCGCATGCCGGTTTCGGAAGACCTGCCCTACCAGTGGTACGACACGCCCAACGTGCGCTTCTTCACCATGCTCGATTTCGAGAGCCTCTGCGAGGGCATGGGCATCGTCATCCGCGACCGCCAGGTGCTCGACGAGCAGGGCAATGTCATCACCGAGGAGCACAACTTCCTCGGCAGCCTGGCGGTGTACCGGATCGGCAGGAGCGGGTAGGCAACGGACCCGCCCCCCGCAGCGCTGCCGAACGAGCTTCTACATCGAGCCCAGATCCTGGATCGCGTCGATCACCATGCTGGTGCCCACGGCGATCAGCAGGATGTCGCCGGCGACGCGCACATATTTGTGGCCGGCAGGCGGCACGCCCAGCCGCACCACGATATGGGGCGGCAAATCGTAGTACACCACGTCGCGGGGCAGCGGCCGGCCCTTGTGCCATTTCTTCGCCTGCCCCGGCGGCATGCAGCCGTTGCGCTTCTTGGCCAGGCCCGGCGGGCAGTTGCCGCTGCGGTAGCTCTCGGCGTAATAGTCATGGATCGCACTGCGGTGGCTGTCATTGAAATACACCCCGACCCGGACATCCACACGGCCGTCGCGCTGCTCATAATGGCCGCGGTCGCCGCGCCGATCATCCCGCCGGTCGTCCCAGCGCTCATCCTTGTCGCGCTTGTATTCCCGCTTGTCCTCCTTCTGCCGTTCCTTGCCATGCTTGCCCGGCTTGTCGTTCCCCGCCCAGTCGGGCTTGTCGGCAAGGGCCGGGCCGGCAGCGAACGCGCCGGCGGCCAGCAGGGCGAGGGCAAGCTTGAATCGATGTGCGGTGTGCATGATTTGTCTCCAGTCGGCAGGGTTGCGGGAACGCCCGGGGCATGCGCCCATCCTACCTGCTAACGGCAGCGGATCGCCAGCGTTGACAGGGTGCCATCGCCCGAATTGTAGAAGGCCATCCCCCGGACAGTTTGCGTATCATCGATGACCATCCGCCACACACAACACGGAATGCGTGCGCTACGTGATACACAACAACATTGTGTATCATAATTCGTGTGATGTTATACGCAAATATGGTAGCCTGCGCTGCGTTATACGCAAACGCAAATGTATAGGTACGCACACACATGACCCCATACGAACCCCAACCCCTCCCAATTGCTGACATCGACCGTGCTCGCCTGATTACTATGGTCGGGGAAGCCAATGCCGCTTTGGCTCGATACGATGGACTTCTCCACGGCATGGTCAATCCTGCAATCCTGCTCTCACCGATGACCAACCAAGAGGCGGTGCTGTCGTCCAAGATCGAAGGGACACAGGCAACCATCGAGGAAGTGCTAGAGCACGAAGCAGGCCGCCAATACGACGAAAATAAGACCAACGATATTCAAGAGGTCCTCAACTATCGAACCGCCTTGCGTCTGGCACAGGAATGTCTTACGGAACGCCCGATCCGTCTTGGTCTTGTACTTCGACTACACAAGGTGCTGATGGACAGCGTACGCGGGCAGAACAAAACACCCGGAGAGTTTCGTAAAGACCAGAACTGGATCGGCACGCCGGGGTGTCCCCTAGAGGAAGCCAGCTTCGTTCCCCCGAACCCAATCCGGTTGCCAGACCATCTGGAAGCATGGGAAGCCTATATCAACGGCAGCGACTTCGACGTGCTCGCCCAAGCGGCGGTCATGCACGCGCAATTCGAACTGATCCACCCTTTCAAAGATGGCAATGGGCGAATCGGGCGGCTACTGATCCCGCTGTTTCTGTTCGCAAAAAGCCGCCTGCTCGCCCCCATGTTCTACCTGAGTGCATATCTGGAAGCCAACCGCGACGAGTATTACTCCCGCCTTCAGCGAATCTCCCGGGAGCAAGATTGGACCGGGTGGATAGAGTTCTTCCTAAGGGCCATCATCGCCCAGGCCCGAACCAATACGCAGCGTGCGAAGGACATCATGAGCCTGTACGACGAAATGAAAAATCGAGTCAGAGAGGCAACTCACTCACAGCATGCTGCCCAGGTGGTGGATAGCCTTTTCATGCGTCCGATCTTTGGCGCTCAGCATGTTGCCGATGCTGGAATACCAAAACCAACGGTGCATTTACTGATTCGTCAATTGCTCGAGGCAGGGGTTCTCATAACCATACTGCCAGGTGCCGGGCGGCGTGCGGCTATCTACGCCTTTCCAAGGCTATTGAATTTGGCGGATGGTCGGGAGGTCATTCCTGCCGCAGAGCCAGAAGCCCAAACGTCTCTCTTTTGAGCGTTTTATCAGCACGCATCCATGTAAGCGGTCACTATCTTGGAGTCATACTCTATATCGACTGGTGCCCGGAACCGGAATCGAACCGGTACGCCTTGCGGCGAGGGATTTTAAGTCCCTTGTGTCTACCAATTTCACCATCCGGGCAGCGGTCGCCATTGTAAGCCCTGGCCGGTGCTGACCTTTACCACTGGCGCTGGATGATGTCGCGGATCAGCTGCAGGCGGCGGTGGAAGAAGTGGTCGGCGCCGGGCACGACCGTGACGGGCAGGTTCAGCGGTTCGGCCCAGGCCAGCACGTTGGCGAGCGGCACGGTGTCGTCCGCCGCGCCGTGGATGACGATGGTGTCGGCCGGTACGGCGGCGGTTTCGTAGCGGCGTAAACCTTCAATGAATCCAGCCGCGGTGCCGACCAGCACGAGGCGGGTGGCCGGCGTGCCCTGTCCGGCGAGTTGCTGCGCCAGGCGGGTGACGACGTAGGCGCCGAAGGAAAAGCCGGCCAGATAGACCGGCAGGGCCGTCCCGAAGCGCATGCGCGCATGGTCATGCACGGCCATCAGGTCGTCGGTTTCGGCGCGACCATGGTCATGCGCGCCCTCGCTGCCGCCGACGCCGCGAAAGTTCGGCCGCAGGGTGGCGCAGCCGAGTTCGCGGAAGGTGCGGGCCAGGGTGGTGACCACCTTGTTGTCGGCGGTGCCGCCGAACAGCGGATGCGGGTGGGCGATCAGCGCGATGCCCGCGGGCGGGACGCCCGCGGGCGGCGGTTCGACGAAGACCTCGATGCGCCCGTCCGGGCCCTCGAGCAGGATCCGCTCGTGGCGCGACATCAGATTTTCAGCCGCTCCACCACCTTGCCGTTGATCAGGTGCGACTCGACGATTTCGTCGATGTCTTCCTGGTCGACATAGGTGTACCAGGTGGCCTCGGGGTAAACCACGATCACCGGGCCGTCGCCGCAGCGGTCGAGGCAGCCGGCGCTGTTGATGCGCACCTTGCCGGAAATCTTGCTGCCCGCCGCCTTGACGCTTTCCTTGCAGTAATCGCGCATGGCCTGCGCATTGTGGTTGTTGCAGCACAGCTCGCCAGCCTCGCGCTGGTTGGTGCAGAAAAAGACATGATGCTTGTAGTAGCTCATCGGGTTCTCCTTGGTTGGGGGTGCCCATGTTACAAAAAGTCGGCGCTGGCAGGACGGCGTCACGGCCGCGCTAAACTGCCCGACGTGATTTCCCCCGCAAAACCCTCCCATACGACGGCCCTTCCGCTCGACCCCCTGCGCGAGCGGGTGCTGCTGCTCACGCTGGCCGGCATCCAGTTCGCCCACATCCTCGACTTCATGGTCATGATGCCGCTCGGGCCGATCCTGATGGAAAAGCTGGCCATCGGCGCGCACGAGTTCGGCCTGCTGGTGTCGGCCTACACGTTTACCGCCGGACTGGCGGGCGTGCTGGCGGCAATGGGGGTCGACCGTTTCGAGCGCAAGCGGCTCTTGCTGACGATGTTCGCCCTTTTCGCGCTGGCGACGCTGGCCTGCGGGCTGGCGCCGGGCTACGCGACGCTGCTGGCGGCGCGCGCCATCGCCGGGGCCTTCGGCGGCGTGCTCGGCTCGATGGTGCACACCATCGTCGGCGACCTGATTCCGTTCGAGCGGCGCGGCCGCGCCAGCGGCACCATCATGGCGGCGTTCTCGGTGTCCACCGTGGCGGGGGTGCCGCTGTCGCTGTTTCTCGCTACCCAATTCGGCTGGCGCGCGCCGTTCTTCCTGATTGCCGCGCTCTCGCTGCCGCTGCTGCTGCTCGGCCTGAAGCAGTTGCCGCCCTTGCGCGGCCACCTGCCGCGCGCCGTCATCAGCGAGGCGGAGCGCGCCCATCCCCTCACGGCCATGGGGGAGACGCTGCGTGATGCCAACCACCGGCGTGCCCTGTTCTTCATGGCGCTGCTGATGCTCGCCGGCTTCACGGTGATCCCCTTCATCACCATCTACGCGACCGCCAACGTCGGCATCCGCCAGGAGGACATCCCCTACCTGTACCTCGCCGGCGGC
>CAYYHO010000098.1:4379-6450 GCA_964471725.1 uncultured Methyloversatilis sp.
CGTCGGCATCCGCCAGGAGGACATCCCCTACCTGTACCTCGCCGGCGGCTGCGCCACCTTCTTCACCGCGCGCTGGATCGGCCGCCTGGCCGACGCCCACGGCAAGGTGCGCGTGTTCCGCTGGGTCGCCTTCGCGGCCCTGCTGCCGCTGTTCCTGCAAACCCACCTGCCGCCGGTGCCCCTGTGGCTGATGGTGGCCTGCGCCACGCTGTTCTTCATCCTCGTGCCGGGACGCATGGTGCCGGCGATGGCGATCATGACTTCGGCCGTCACGCCGCGCCTGCGCGGCACCTTCCTGTCGCTCAACGGCGCCGTGCAGAACCTGTTCTCCGGCATTGCCGCCTATCTCGGCGGCCTGATGATTGCGATGGAAAACGGCAAGATCGTCGGCTACGGCAATGTCGGCTTCCTGGCGATGGGCGCGACCCTGCTGGCGATCTACTTCGTCGGTCGCATCCAACTGCATGCTGTTCCCATGCACGGCGCTGGCGCCGTTCCGCCAGCGCCGACTTTCAAGGCGCCGGATATTTGAGCGCGTTCTTGGCGATCTTGTCGCGCGCGGCGGCGATCGGGTCGATGTCGAGCGCGTCGGCCAGCTCGACCAGGTAGATCAGCGTGTCGGCCACTTCGTCGCGGATTTCCGCCAGTTTTTCCGGCGACGGCTTCAGGCTTTCTTGCGGTGACGCCCACTGGAAATGCTCGACCAGTTCGGCGGCCTCGACGATCATCGCCATGGCGAGGTTCTTCGGCGTATGGTACTGCCGCCAGTCGCGCGCGGCGGCGAAATCGCGCAGCGCGTCGCGCAGCGTCGTCAGGTCATGTATGCCTTCTTGCTTCATGGTTTCTCCGTGAGAGCATCAGCCAGGGCAGCGCCAGGAAAGGCCACAGCGAGGAAGCCAGGCGCGTGAGCCCGTTGAAGTTGAGGAAGTGGCCCTGCTGCCAGACGCGCAAAGTGTTTTCCAGATAGGGATTGTCGGGCATCAGGTTGGCGAGCACGGCGGCCAGCATCAGCGCCAGCGCGGCCAGCGGCTGGCGCTCGGCCGGCGCCAGCCTGCGCGCGCCGATCCACAGGAGCAGGCCGATGCACAGTCCGCCGAGCGTGCCGGGGGTGAGCCAGGCGAAGCCCGGTACGCCCCGCATCAGCAGCATGAGGGCGAAGCTCTTGACGGCAAAAGCGGCGCCGAGCAGCGCCAGCGGCAGCAGCACCGGACGATGGGCGGCCAGCCGGCTGCCGATCAGGGTGATGGTCAGCGTCTGGGCGGCGACCGTCATCATCTCCATCTCGAAGAAACGGCTGGCTTCGAAAGGGATGGCGGCCGGCAGGCCGATCAGGCCGCGCAGGTTGCCGTTGCCGAACAGGAACGACTCCGGGTTGAGCTGGGTGAGCAGCCACAGCATCACCAGCAGCAGGCCATGGTCGCCGGTCGAGCCGCGCAGGAAGTGCCGGTTGCGCCAGTTGTGCAGCCGGCCTCCGTCGAGCAGGTGCCCCCCCCAGCGCAGGCCGGCTGCCGCGCCGAGCAGCGCGCCGAGGCTGTTCGTGGCCAGGTCGAGGTTGGACGGCACGCGGCTGGGCAGGAAATGCTGCGCGAATTCCAGGCTGCCGGACAGTGCCGCACCCACTAGCGTGGCAGCGCAAAAGGCGGCCCAGGCCGGCAGCCGGGTCGACAACACCGTCGCCCAGAGGAAGCCGATCGGCAGGTAGGCGAGGGTATTCGCGGTCAGGTCGAACCCGGTGTAATAGCGCGGCCAGGCGGCGGTGAGGAAGAGCAGCGGGCTGACGCCGCTGTCGCGCCAGCCGGTGAAGGGATAAAGGCTGCCGTAGATGGCCAGCAGCGTCCACGCCCCGGCGAGATAAAACGACAATCTGGGGGGCGTGCGTGGCGACACGCGTATGGGTACGCTGCGGCGGGCTCAGCCGCCGTGATGCCCGTTAAACGAGGGCGCCAGCCGGGAACGCAGACGGTGCAGGAGTTCCTGCGGGGCCAGCCGGGCCGCATCGAAACGCGGCAGTTCGACGCCGTCGAGGGTGTTCTTCACCAGCAGGCCGAGGTCGGTGTCGCCTTCCATCAGC
>CAYYHO010000099.1:0-6328 GCA_964471725.1 uncultured Methyloversatilis sp.
CATGCGCCTGGCCAGCAATGCCTGGCCGATGCAATTGTTGATCTTGTGCGCGCCGGTGTGATTGAGGTCTTCGCGCTTCAGATAGATCTGCGCGCCGCCCAGCCGTTCCGACCAGCGGCGGGCATGGTAGATCGGACTGGGACGTCCCACATAGTGGGCCAGTTCGTGTTCGAATTCGGAACGGAAAGCCGGATCGTTCTTGGCTGCCGCATAGGCGGCGTTGAGCTCGGCCAGAGCGGGAATCAGGGTCTCGGCAACATAAATGCCGCCATACTTACCGAAATGACCGCGATCATCCGGCAAGTTGTAATTTTTGTCTGGCATTTTCGCTCTTTGTATCGGCTGTTCTCACTGCCGCAACAAAAGCGGCGATTTTGTCGGCATCCTTGATCCCCTTCGCAGCTTCGACCCCACTGCTGACATCAACCGCCCAGGGGCGTACCTTAGCAACCGCTTCAGCGACGTTGCCGGCATGAAGACCGCCTGATAAAACGATCGGCACGGGCAGGCCCGCCGGAATCATTGACCAGTCAAAAGACTGACCGGACCCGCCATAGGTCTCGACCCAGGCATCCAGCAACAGACCCCGTGCGGCAGGATAAGCGCGGGCGAATTCTAGCAGATCGAGTTGCGGCCGCACCCGCGCCGCCTTGAGGTAGGGCAGGCCAAACTGGGCGCAGTAGGCGTCCGGCTCATCGCCGTGGAATTGCAACAGGTCGAGGGGCGCAGCGGCGAGCGTTGCCCGCACATTGGCGGGCTCGGCATTGACGAACAGGCCGACGCGCGCGACAAATGGCGGCACTTGCCGCAGCAGGCCGGCTGCGGTTTCCAGTGACAGCGCCCGCGGACTGGGAGGATAGAAAACGAAACCCAGCGCATCGACACCAGCCTGCAGGGCAGCCTCGAGATCGGCGGCGCGGGTGATGCCGCAAATTTTGATGCGGGTTCTCGGCATGATTACTCAGGGAATGGGAATGGCCAGCGGTGAGTACGTCATGATACTGCCCTGCGGGGGCAATCCCCATGCCGCATCGTAATCGACACCGACCAGATACAGCCCGTCCGGCGCAAAGGTGGGCGCCCCCAGGCGCCGGTCGCGGGCAGCCAGCAATTCACCCAGCCACGCCCCGGAACGGCGTCCCATGCCGACATAGACCAGGGCGCCGACCAGGTTCCTGACCATGTGATGCAGGAAGGCATTGGCCTGGCAGTCGAACTGGATCAAGTCCCCTGCGCGCGTGATTTCGAAGCGATACAGGGTTTTGACGGGTGACTTCGCCTGGCAGCCGGACGCCCGGAACGAGGAAAAGTCATGCTCGCCGACCAAACAGGCCGCCGCCGCGCGCATGGCCGCGACATCCAGGTCGCGGTGGCACCAGCCGACCTTGCCCGCCAGCAGGCCCGGCCGCTCGGGACGATTGAGCAGGACATAGCGGTAGCTGCGCGCACGAGCAACAAAGCGGGCATGGAAATCAGCGGCCACAGGCATGGCCCAGCGTACCGCCACCGCTGACGGCAAATGGGCATTGACGCCGCGCACCCAGGCAGTCGCGGGGCGCGCCGGCGGGGCATCGAAATGCACCACCTGCGCGAGGGCATGCACCCCGGCATCGGTCCGCCCGGCGCACACGGCACGCACAGGCATGCCGGCAATTTGCGCCAGCGCGCCCTCCAGAACATCCTGAACGGTGTTACCGTCAGGCTGCGACTGCCAGCCGGCAAAACCGGCGCCGTCATACTCAAGCCCGAGCGCGATTCTCATGGCCAGAACAGGAAAGCCAACAGGGCGGCGAGCAGGCCGCCCACCAGCAACCTGTCGCGCGTGCGGAATGCCGGCATGGCCAGGCTGTAACGCTGCACTTGCGCCGACTTTTCTGCTGGCACGCAGTCAGCCGCCAGCCAGTCGCGCCAGCCGGTCGTTTGTTTCTGCTCGGCGAACTCGAGCACCAGCATCAGGCGCACGACTGTGGTTGCACGCCCGGGGAAAGGCGCCAGCAGCCAATACAAGCCTGCCAGCAGACCCTTTGTGCCCACCTGTTGATGCAGCACCGCCAGGCTGGCCAGCATCGCCAGCAAGCGACATAACTGCTCTCCGGCATGCCGCAGGCCTTCGTAGGTCAATCCGAACCGGCCCCAGAATCCCGGCAGAAACTCGCCGGGAGTCAGGAACAGGAACAGGATGGCGAGCGACAACAACAGCCAGCGCGCACGCTTCAACAGCCTGCTGCCACGCCGAGCCGCAAAAATGGCCATCAGAACCAGGAAAATCGCAGTCAGTCCCGCCAGCAGGGCCAGATCGAGCCACTGCAGGGCAATTGCCAGGCCCAGCCAGGCAAGCAACAGCGATGCCGGATGCCACATCAGAACGCGGAGCAATACACGTGAACGATGCGCCGAGCGGCGGCGTCAGGGCAACCGACGCCGCCAGGGCAGGCGCTCAAAGATCCAACTGATCGAGCCGCGCACGGGCGACGGCCTGTTGCTCAGCATCACCCTCGTTGAGAACCTCGTTCAGCAGTTCCCGCGCACCTTCACGGTCACCCATCTCTTCGTAGGCCTGGGCCAGTTCCAGTTTGGTTGCCGCCTCAGAGTCATCAGCATCCCCGCCGGACGCCGCGGCAGGCGTTGCTTCCTGCGCAGCCACCGGCTGCTCTGCGGTGGTCGGCAGACCGGTTGCGTGAAGTTCCGGCAGTCCGCTATCCGCGGATGCAGGGCCACCGGCCTTGGACGTTTGCGGTTCCGGCTCGCCGAGATCGAAGGCAATGTCGGCAAGATCGGGGGGTTCGGGCGCAGCGACAGCCACAGCCTGCACGGCCTCGCTGCCAAGGTCTGGCAGGGTCTCGGCGCCCAGTTCAAGATCGAAATCGAAATCGATCTCGCCCGGCTTGCCGGCAGCAGACTTGTGGGCAAGCGGCATCGCGGGCAGCCCCGCAGCAATGTTTGCTGCGACCGAAGCAGTTGGCCCGCCAGCTTCCTCGCCTTCGGGACCCGTGACAGAGCCCAGATCGAGATCGAACTCGACCGTCCCGCTGTCGCCAGCCGCTTGCGGTGGCGATGCTTCCTGTCCTGGCAGCGTCCCGCTATCGAGCGAAAAGTCGATTGCATTGCCTTGACCCGCGGCAGAAGTCCCCGAAGGCGGGGGGGTTACGGTCGGCGTGCCAAGATCGAACTCGAAATCGAGCCCTGCATCCGCTTCTCCCGCCTGCCCTTCGACTTCGGACGGACCGCTCGAGGTACCCAGATCGAGGTCGAAGTCGAAAGACCCGGCTTCCTCGGCGCTCATCGGCTGGTCTGCTGCGCTTTCCGGGCCAGCCGGGCCAGAAGCGGCCACAGCCATTGTTTGCTGGCCGGCCGCCGTTCCGGACGTGGCGGCACTGGCTGCAGCCACGGCAAACAGCCCGCCGGTGATGCCCAGCGTGGCCGCCAGCGCGACTGCTTTGTCCCAATCGGCTCCCTTGCCCCCATTCAGGTCGTGCAGATCGCGCGCAACCGTTTCGAATTGCGGCACGCTCTTGCGATTCGCATATAGTTCGAGAAGCTTGAGATGAATGGCAGTGCGCGTCGGGTCCGTCTTCAGGCCTTCGAGCAGGATTTCCTCGGCCTGGCTGTCCCGGCCATACGCCATGTAGACATCCGCCTCGGCAACCGGATCGACGCTCTCGGTGGTCGTCAGCACGCCGCTTTCACTGAAGTCGCCCTGGATGGAGACTTCGGCGCTATCGACCCGCTCGCCCGCGGCGGATTTCGAAACCGGCGCAGCTGGCGCAAGTGCCGGCTCGCTGGCTGCTTGCGCACCCTCCCCGGCCTGTTTTTTCCTGCGCCAGGACGTATAACCCAGGTAGCCGAGCAGAAGCGCGACTATGGCACCGCCTCCGAAGACCAGTTCTGGGTTTTCCTCGATGAAACTCGGCGCCGGCGGTGGCGGCGCCGGCGGCTTGGCCGCAGGTTTCGGCGCCGGCTCTGCGGGCTTCGGCGCCGGCTTGGGAGCTTCGGCTGCGGGAGCCACCGCCGGTGCCGGCTCGGCCGGCGCGGGTACGGCCGGTTTCTCGGCAGCGGGGGCTGGGGTCACAGGCGCTGCCGGGGCGACGGGCTGCACAGGTTCCGCAGGTTTCGTCGCAGCGGGCGTCTCGGGCTTCTTGGGTTCGGCGGGCTTCGGGAATGCAGCCTGGGCCTGCTGCTGCACCTGCGCACCGGCCTGGCTCTTCAGCTCAACCAGATGCTTGAGATTTTCGAGGTTCTTTTCGAGTTCGGCGATCCGGCCGGCCGCTTCGCGCAAGGCGTTGTCGCGGGCAACAAGGTCCTCCTCGAGGCTGGCCTTGCTGGTTGCTGACTTGGCCGCCTTGGGAGCCTCGGTGCGGGAAACCTCCAGCTTGTCCTTGGGGACCGCAGGAGGCGCCTTGGCTTCCACTTGCGGCTTGATCTTGCCGATTGCCTGCTGCTGCGGCGCCGCCTCCACAGCCGGAGCCGCCCCAACCGCATCGGCGAGCCGTCTCCGGTAGGCATTGAAATCGGCTGCCTGGGCAACGATCAGCTTGCGCGCCGCGCCGGCGTCTACATTGGCCACCTCGCCTGGATCGGGCAGGTGCAGAATCTTGCCGGCGCGCAGCCGGTTCAGGTTGTTGCCGTCGAATGCCTCGCGGTTGCTGTTGAACAGAGCCACCAGCATCTGGTCGAGACTGACGGATGCAGGCTTGTTCTCGCGCGCAACCTTGCTCAGCGTATCGCCGGGCCTGACCCTGTATTCGCCAGCGGGCGGGGCAACAGTAACCGGTGCAGGAGCTGCAGCACGCGGCCTGGCCGCGGCATCCGCCTGGGACGCCGGAGCGGGAAGAGCGTCGACTTTCGCGGCTGGCTCCTTGGACACTATGGCAGCCGGCTGCGCGACCGGGACTACCGGCGTGACCACCGAAGCCGGCCTGGCTGCCTGCAGCATTTCCGGTGGATCGAGCAGGAAGGTGTACTCCCGTACCAGACGGCCGGCAGACCAGTTCAGTTCAACAAGAAAATGGAGAAACGGCTCGTTGAGCGGACGCTCGGTGCTCAGCCGCAGAACGGGCTGGCCGTCGGGCTGCTTCGCCACCGTGAAGCGCAAACCGGCCAGCGCCGACATGAATTCGACCCCCGCCTTGTTGAAGTCGTCCGGCGAGGCCAGCTTGGCCGAAAGCGAGGTCAATTCGTCTGCCGTTGCCGTCACGGCCACTTCTGCGCTAAGGGGCTGGCCGATGGCCGAATACACGGTAAGCTTGCCGAGTCCTGCCGCATGGATATCCAGTGCGGTTGTCAGCAATGCCGCCAGCAGCGATGCCTTGAATAACGATGTTTTGCCTGGTTTATTCACAATGCCTCCCCGCTGGGGACTTGTTAGACCACAATCAAAATAACATCATGACCTTAAGGGCGCAAGCTCAACCTTTGCATTACCTTGCCATCTTCATTCAGGCGAGCAAAATTCGCAACATCCGGCGCAAGGGCTCTGCCGCACCCCACAATAACTGATCGCCGCAGGTAAACGCGCCCAGGTACTCAGGGCCCATGGCCAGCTTGTGCAGGCGGCCCACCGGAACGGTCAGGCTGCCGGTCACCGCCGCGGGAGTCAGTTCGCGCTCCGAGCGCTCGCGCTCATTGGGGACCACCTTCACCCAATCGTTGCCCCCGGCAATGATGTCGACGGCCTCAGCGAGGGGCACGTCCTTCCGCAATTTGATGGTCAAGCCCTGCGAATGGCAACGCATGGCGCCGACACGCACGCACAGCCCGTCGATCGGAATGCTGCCGGCCGAGCGGAACGGCGGCTTGCCGAGGATCTTGTTGCACTCGGCGCCCCCCTTCCACTCCTCCTTCGACTGCCCGCCATCGACGGCCATGTCGATCCAGGGGATCACGCTGCCGGCCAGGGGTACGCCGCGGAAGTTCTTGACCGGAAATTCGCTGGAGCGCATGGTCGCGGCGACCTTGCGGTCGATCTCCAGAATGGCCGAAGCAGGATCTGCCAGTTCGGTTTTGACGGCGTCGTGCAGCATGCCCATCTGGGCGATCAGTTCGCGCATGTTCTGCGCACCGGCGCCGGACGCCGCCTGATAGGTCATGGCGGAAACCCATTCGACAAGGTTATGGCGGAACAGGCCGCCCAGCCCCATCAGCATCAGCGACACCGTGCAATTGCCGCCGATGTAATTCTTCACGCCGCGCGCCAGCCCCGCCTTGATGACGTCCAGGTTGACCGGGTCGAGGATGATGATCGCATCGTCGGCCATGCGCAGGGTGGAAGCTGCGTCGATCCACATGCCATCCCAGCCGGTCGCCCGCAAGGGGCCGAACACCGCCTTGG
>CAYYHO010000100.1:0-6306 GCA_964471725.1 uncultured Methyloversatilis sp.
GGCCGTGTCCGGGTTGCTGGTGTACAGGTATGACTTGCCCGCGCCGCCGCTGGCGATCACCGTGTTGGGCGCGCCCAGGGTGACGACCCGCTCGTTGTCGATGTCGAGCACGTAGGCGCCCCAGCAGCGCTGGGTCTTGAGCCCGAGCTTCTTGCCGGTGATGAGGTCGACGACGATATGGCGTTCCAGCAGGGTGATGTTGGGATGGTTGCGCACCTTCTGGCTGAGCGTCTGCTGGACGGCAGCGCCGGTGGCATCGGCGACGTGGATGACGCGCCGGGCGCTGTGGCCGCCTTCGCGGGTCAGGTGGTAGCCGCTCTCGCTGCGCGTGAACGGCACGCCCTGGTCGATCAGCCAGTCGATCGCCGCATGCCCGTTCTCGACGACGAAGCGTGTTGCGGCCGGGTCGCACAGACCGGCACCCGCGGTGTACGTGTCCTGGACGTGGGATTCGATGGAATCGGTGCCGTCGAGCACGGCGGCGATGCCGCCCTGTGCCTGGTTGGTCGCGGAATCGTCGATGCGGCGCTTGGTGACCAGCACCACCCGATGGGTGTCGGCAAGGCGCAAGGCGAGGGACTGCCCGGCCAGGCCGCTGCCGATGACGATCACATCGAAGGACCGCAGGAAATCCGCTTTGGGCATGATCGGGCGACTATATCATGGCCCGTAGCGCTGCCGCGGTCTTCTGCCGGCGGCAAGGAACTATTTGTGGTTCCTGCAGTCTTTGCCTGCAGCAGTCGTGTTTGCAATACAGAAGCGGAAGGCGGGGCGATGGCAGAGCGCTGGGCAGGGTTGGCATCGAAGGGCGGGACAGGGGCGTCGGCTATACTGGCGCGCTACTGTTTCGGGATGGGGCAACCGCATAACCATGGGCGAACGCGAAGCCGATCTGCTGCTGGTCGAACGGGTGCAAGCCGGCGACCGGGATGCGTTCGGGCTGTTGGTCGGCAAGTACCAGCGCAAGCTGCTGAGGCTGGTGGGCCGCTTCGTGCGCGATCATGCCGAGGCGGAGGACGTCACCCAGGAGGCCTTCATCAAGGCCTATCGGGCACTGCCGGGCTTTCGCGGCGAGAGCGCCTTCTATACCTGGCTGTACCGCATCGGCGTCAATACCGCGAAGAACTGGCTGATCGCCCACAACCGGCGTATGCCGACCCTCAGCGATATCGGCAGCGACGACCAGACGGATATCGACGGTGGCGGATTGCTGCGCGACGAGGACACGCCCGAGCACGTAATGATGTCGAAGCAGATTGGCGAAACGGTGAATGCGGCAATGGATGCCCTGTCGGAGGATTTGCGGACGGCCATCGCCTTGCGGGAAATCGAAGGCCTGTCGTATGAGGAAATCGCGCAGGTGATGGATTGTCCGATCGGCACCGTGCGCTCGCGGATTTTCCGCGCCCGCGAAGCCATCGCTGCGCGCTTGCGTCCGTTGTTGAATACCGAGCCCGACCAGAGATGGTGAGTTTGAGCGGGCTGCAACAAGAGCTCACCCCGAAATCGCCGCTGCGCGGCGATCCCCCCTCAAGGGGCCATTGTGAGGAGAAGTTGTCATGAATATGCAAGGTTCCGAATTGTCGGCGCTGCTTGACGGCGAACTCGAACCCCACGAACTGGATCGAACCCTGCATGCGGTCAAGCACGACCGGGCATTGCGCGCAACCTGGCAGGCCTATGCGCTGATCGGCGATCGGTTGCGTCAGGAGTCCGCGACGGGCCGTGACCTGACGGCCGGCGTGATGGCGAGAATCGATGCCGAGCCGGTGGTGCTCGCGCCCGGCAACCTGCAGGCTGCCCGGGCTGCCAGGGGACACCACCCGATGCTGGCGCTGGCTGCCTCGGTGGCGGGCGTGGCGGTCGTCGGCTGGCTGGCCCTGGCCGGCAGCCCGGCGCAATTCTCGCCCCTGCCGCAGGCTGAACACCTCGCCGCCGCGACCTCAAATGCGCCAACTGCGTTTGGTGCCGTCCCGCCAGCGCCGACTTTTTCTGTTGCCACTGCTGCCCCCACGGAAGGCAGCACGCCTGCGGCGGTCGCATCGACCGCGACGCGCAACGACCTGAGCGAGTACCTGCTGGCCCACCATACGCAATCGGCGACTTTCCGCCTCGGCAACAATGCCGGACATGCCCGCACCGTCAATTTGACCGGAAGCCCGGCGCGCCCATGAACGGCAGGCTGCTCGCCTGGCTCGGTCTGGCGCTGGGCCTGATCAGCCAGCCCGGCTGGGGACAGTCCAGTCTCGGGCAGCAGGAGGCCCTGCAGTGGCTGCAGCGGGTGGCCGGGGCGGCCCAGAAGCAGAGCTACAGCGGCACTTTCGTCTACCGCAACGGCAGCCGGAGCGAGACCTCGCGCATCGTGCATGTCGTGCACGAAGGCAACCGGATGGAAAAGCTCGAGGTACTGGATGGCAGCCCGCGCGAAATCATCAGGTTCAACGACGAAGTCAGGTGTTACCTGCCCGAAAGCCGCCTGCTGATCATCGAGCAGCGCAGCACCAAGCGCACTTTTCCGGCCCTGTCGCCCGTCGGTCTGGCTGGGCTGGGCGAGCATTACCGGATTCGCCAGGGGCGGCGCGCCCAGGTGGCGGGATTCGAAAGCCAGATCATCCGCCTCGAGCCGCGCGACGGCTGGCGCCATGGGCAGCAGTTCTGGGTCGACCTGCACACCGGCCTGCTGTTGAAGGCGGAAATCTTCGACGGGCGCGGCAGGTCGCTGGAGTCGCTCGCCTTCACCGAGTTGCGCATCGGCGGGACGGGGCAGGCGGATGCCCTGCAATCGAGCCTGGCGGGTGTCGCCAATGCGCAGGGCGGTTGGCAGATTCGCCAGGCCAGGTCGCGCGACATGCGCGACGATGCGCAATGGTTGTTCCGGGTCGAATTGCCTGGCTTTCGGCGACAGGCGACGATGCGCCGCAGCATCGAGCAGAATGCCGGCGCCGAAACCCAGGAAGTGCTGCACTGGGTGTTTTCCGACGGCCTGGCGGCCTTTTCTGTCTTCATCAATCCCCTCTCGCCCCAGGCCGGCCAGGGTGATCCGGACACCCACTCGCTGGGCGCCATCAGCGTCGTCAAGCGTGTCATCGACGGTCATCAGGTGGTTGTCATGGGCGATGTGCCGCCTGCCGCAGTGCGGCGTTTCGCCGAGGGCATCGAGGTGCGCAAATGACGGAGACGGATGCCGTGGTGGTGCGGGTCGAAGGCGATCATGTGCTGGTGAGGGCGGAACGCGCCGGCAAATCCTGTGGCGTTTGCACCCGCCCGGGCGGCTGCCAGGGCGCCGGCATGGGCTCGGTGCTCGACGGTGCGCTGGGGCGTCCGCCGCCCCCCGGATTGCTGCGGCTGCTCAATACCATCCACGCCAAGCCGGGCGACGCCGTGGTGCTGCGCGCAGAGGACGGGACGGTGCTGCGCGCCGTCTGGCTGGCCTACGGCATCCCCCTGCTGCTGGGACTGGCCGGTGCGCTGATCCTCAATCTGCTGACCGGCAGTGATCTGGCTGCGGCGCTCGGCATGCTGGCGGGTTTGCTCGGCGGCTATCTGTTCATGCACCGCAAGGGTCTTGATTCCGGCTGCGCGGAACCTATTTTGTCAATCAGCTTCAAACGCACTGTTTGACATTGGGTATCGGCACGAGGACGCCGCGCGCGGCCCTTCGTTTACTTGAGAAAGGTCTGAAGCCATGATGAAACGATTGATGCTGGTGGCCTGGCTGGTGCTGGTCGCCAACCTGGCCAGCCTGGGCCCGGTCCAGGCGCGCGAGCTGCCCGATTTCGCCGACCTGGCCGAGAAGCAGGGAGCGGCGGTGGTCAATATCAGCACCACGCAGACGGTGCGCAACCAGCGGCTCGGCCCGCAGTTCCCCTTCGACGAGGACGATCCCGCCTACGAGTTCTTCCGCCGCTTCGCCCCGAAAATGTTTCCGCCGGGGCATCCCGCCGTGCCGCGCGAGTTCGAGAGCAAGTCGCTCGGCTCTGGCTTCATCGTCAGCCAGGACGGCTACATTCTGACCAATGCGCATGTCGTCGATGGCGCCGACGAGGTAATCGTCAAACTGACCGACAAGCGCGAATTCAAGGCCAAGGTGATCGGCACCGACAAGCGTACCGATGTCGCGCTGATCCGCATCCGCGCCAGCGGTCTGCCCACCGTCAAGATGGGCGACCCGGCCAGGTTGCGCGTCGGCGAGTGGGTGGTGGCGATCGGTTCGCCCTTCGGCTTCGAAAGCAGCGTCACCGCCGGCATCGTCAGCGCCAAGGGGCGCTCCCTGCCGCAGGAAAACTTCGTGCCCTTCATCCAGACCGACGTCGCCATCAACCCCGGCAACTCCGGCGGTCCGCTGTTCAACATGAACGGCGAGGTGGTCGGCATCAATTCGCAGATTTACAGCCGCACCGGCGGTTTCATGGGCCTCTCGTTCGCCATCCCGATCGATGTGGCGATGGAGGTGCAGTCGCAACTGCGCGCCTCCGGCAAGGTCAGCCGCGGCCGCATCGGCGTGATGATCCAGGAAGTCACCAAGGAGCTGGCCGAGTCCTTCGGCCTCAGCAAGGCCCAGGGCGCGCTGGTGGCCGCGGTCGAAAAGGGCGGCCCGGCGGAGAAGGCCGGCCTCGAACCGGGCGACGTCATCCTGCGCTTCAACGACAAAGCGGTGACGCAGTCGAGCGACCTGCCGCGCCTGGTGGGCAACACCATGCCCGGCAGCAAGGCCAGCCTGCAGATCTGGCGCGCCGGGGCCGGCAAGGAGGTGAGCCTCACCGTCGGCGAAATGCCGAATGAAACCACCACGGCGCGCAGCGGCCGCCGCGGCAAGCCGGCCGAACCGGCGCCGGCCAACCGTCTCGGCCTGGTGCTGGCGGAACCCAGCGCCGAACAGCGGCGCCAGCTGGGAATCCGTCATGGCCTGATCGTCGAGGAGGTGCGCGAGTCCAGCCGCGACCTGCGCCAGGGCGATGTGATCCTGGCTCTGATCCAGCGCGGCGTGCAAACCGAACTGCGCACGGTGGAGCAGTTCAACGGCCTGCTGGCGAAGATCGACAAGGGCAGCAGCATCACCCTGCTGGTGCGCCGCGGCGACATGCAGACTTTCGTGACGATCCGGAATGGAGAGCAGTAGCCCCGTTCTCTACCTGTATGGCAGGAGCTACTGCCATCTGTGCGAAGACATGCGCGTTGCGCTGGAACCCTGGCGCGACGCGTATGGCTTCTCGGTCGAGGTGCGGGATGTGGACAGCCGTCCCGACTGGCTGGAGCGTTACGACCAGCTGGTACCCGTGCTGACTCTCGCGGAAGAGGAGATCTGCCATTATTTCCTCGATGCGGAACGCCTGCGCGCCGCCTTGCGGGTCTGGGTGCCTGCCACGGACGAAAACACCGCCAAGCCGTAGCGTTGCAGGGTCGTTGAAGGGCTACACAAGGTATAATCCGCGCCCTTCTGCAAGCCTGCCGCGCGTCCCGTGTGGCCCCGAACTCCGGTCAGCATGGACCTCATCCGAAACTTCTCCATCATCGCCCACATCGATCACGGCAAATCGACGCTGGCCGACCGCATCATTCAGCGCTGCGGGGGCTTGTCCGACCGCGAAATGGCCGAGCAGGTGCTCGATTCGATGGATATCGAGCGCGAGCGCGGCATCACCATCAAGGCGCAGACGGCGGCGCTCTGGTATCAGGCGAGGGACGGCCAACGCTACAACCTGAACCTGATCGACACCCCCGGCCACGTCGACTTTTCCTACGAGGTCAGCCGCTCGCTGTCCGCCTGCGAAGGCGCCCTGCTGGTGGTGGACGCCTCGCAGGGCGTCGAGGCGCAAACCGTGGCGAACTGCTATACCGCCATCGAACTCGGCGTCGAGGTGCTGCCCGTGCTGAACAAGATGGACCTGCCGCAGGCCGACCCGGATGCCGCCCGGCAGGAAATCGAAGAAGTGATCGGCATCGATGCCACGGACGCGATTCCCTGCTCGGCGAAGACCGGCATGGGCATCGAGGACATCCTGGAAGCGGTCATCGCGCGCGTGCCGCCGCCCAAGGGCGACCCGGCAGCGCCGCTGAAGGCGCTGATCATCGATTCCTGGTTCGACAATTACGTCGGCGTGGTGATGCTGGTGCGCGTCGTCGATGGCACGCTGCGTGCCAAGGAGCGCATCCGCCTGATGGCGACCGGCACCGCCCATCTGTGCGAGCAGGTGGGTGTCTTCACGCCGAAGTCGCTGGCCCGCGAACAGCTGGCCGCCGGCGAGGTGGGCTTCATCATCTCCGGCATCAAGGAACTGAAGGCGGCGAAGGTCGGCGATACCGTAA
>CAYYHO010000101.1:0-6301 GCA_964471725.1 uncultured Methyloversatilis sp.
AAGCGGTACAACTCCACACGCTCGGCTCCGGCCAGTGGGAGAAGGCGAAGAAGAAAGCCGCCGAACAGGTCCGCGATACGGCGGCCGAACTGCTGCACCTCTACACGCAACGCGCCGCGCGCCAGGGTCATGAATTCAAGTTCAAGACGCATGACCTGGAAACTTTCGCAGCCGGTTTCGGATTCGAGGAAACACCCGACCAGCTCGCCGCCATCGGCGCGGTGATTACCGACATGGTGTCGGGCAAGCCGATGGACCGGCTGATCTGCGGCGATGTCGGCTTCGGCAAGACCGAAGTGGCGATGCGCGCGGCCTTCGTTGCCGTCGCCGACGGCAAGCAGGTCGCCGTGCTCTGCCCGACCACCCTGCTGGCCGAGCAGCATTACCAGAACTTCGCCGACCGTTTCGCCGACTGGCCGGTGAAGGTTGCGGAAATTTCCCGCTTCAAGTCGAAGCAGGAACAGAACGAGGCCGTCGCCCTGCTAGCCAACGGAAAAATCGACATCCTGATCGGCACGCACCGTTTGTTGCAGCCGGATGTAAATTTCGAGCGCCTCGGCCTCGTCATCATTGACGAGGAGCATCGCTTCGGTGTGCGGCAGAAGGAAGCCCTCAAGGCGCTGCGCGCCGAAGTGGATGTGCTGACGCTGACCGCCACGCCGATTCCGCGCACGCTGGGGTTGTCGCTCGAGGGTTTGCGTGATTTTTCGGTGATCGCCACCCCGCCGCAAAAACGCCTGGCGATCAAGACCTTCGTGCATAAATGGTCGAACGGGCTGGTACGCGAAGCCTGTCTGCGCGAATTCAAGCGTGGCGGGCAAGTCTATGTTCTGCACAACGAAGTCGACACAATCGAGAATATGCGCGACCGGTTGCAAAAACTTCTTCCGGAAGCCCGTATCGTCGTCGGCCACGGCCAGTTGCCGGAGCGCGAACTGGAGCGCGTGATGCGCGAATTTACCCAGCAAAAACACAATCTGCTGCTCTGCTCGACCATTATCGAAACCGGCATCGACAATCCCCACGCCAACACCATCGTCATTGCGCGCGCCGACAAGTTCGGTCTCGCCCAGTTGCACCAGCTGCGCGGCCGTGTCGGCCGTTCGCATCACCAGGCCTATGCCTACCTGCTGACCGACGAAAATGCGAAACCGAGTGCGCAGGCGCAACGACGCCTCGACGCCATCCAGGCGATGGAGGAACTCGGCTCGGGCTTCTTCCTCGCCATGCACGATCTCGAGATTCGCGGCGCCGGCGAGGTGCTCGGCGAGAACCAGTCCGGCGAAATTCACGAAATCGGTTTCGCGATGTACGCCAACATGCTCAATGCGGCGGTACGCGCCCTCAAGGAAGGCAAGGCGATGCCCGACCTGACGCAGCCGCTGGCAATCGCCGCCGAGATCAACCTGCGTTTCCCGGCCCTGCTGCCCGACGCCTACTGCCCCGACGTGCATGAGCGCCTGACGCTCTACAAGCGGCTCGCCAACTGTGCGAACGAAGACGAGCTGCGTGCAATGCAGGAGGAATTGATCGACAGGTATGGAGAACTGCCGGCCCAGACGCAGTGCCTGATCGAAACGCATCGGCTGCGCCTGCTCGGCAAGCCGCTGGGCGTCGCCAAGCTCGACGCCGGACCGGCGTCAATCCAGCTGCAGTTTGTCAAGAGTCCGCCCATCGAGCCATTGGCTATTATCAGGCTGATCCAGACCGACCGTGCACTTAAACTGGCCGGGCCTGATAGACTGGCCTGGACCAGGGCGACTACGACGCTCAAGGAGCGCACGGCCGCCATCAAGGAACTGTTCAGACGCTTGAGTTAGCGCGTTTGTTTGCGAAAGGGGAGTCGCATGCGCCTTGGAATTGTGTTGCTGGGATTGTTGTTGAGCCCGCTGGCCCGCGGAGACGGCGAACCGATCGGCTATGTCAAGACCGCCAGCGGCAGCGCCTTTGTCATCACTGCCCAAGCCAGCACCGCGGCCCAGCCGGGCGTTCCGGTATTCCTTGGCAGCCAGTTGAAAACCGGTCCGCAGGGCAGCATCGGCGTCACCTTCAAGGACGAGACCGTGGTCGCCTGTGGTCCGGACACCGCACTGACCATTGACGAATATCTCTATCAGCCAAGTCAGGGCAGGCTTGCCTTGGTCGCGAATCTGGTCAGGGGCAGCCTCAACTACATTTCCGGCGTGATCGCCAAACTGAAGCCCGATGCGGTCTCGGTGAAAACGCCGACGGGCACCATCGGCATCCGCGGCACGCAGTTCGTCGCGAAGGTAGAACCGGAGGACAAGCCGTGAGCGCGCATCCCCTGATACTGGCCAGCCTGGCCATTCTGCTCGCCGCCTGCGCCAGTCCACCCCGGCCGGATTCCTATGTCGCCCTGCTGGAGAGCCCCGACGGCAGTACCGGCAGGATCGTCGTCAAAGGCAGCAAGGGCGAGCAGTTGATCGACAAGGCAAAAACCGGCGCGCCGCTCGACGGTTCGCAGCCGGCCGCGCCGGTGAGCGAAGAAAAGCTGCAACGGGATTTTGGCGCGGCCATGGCGGCCCGTCCCCAACTGCCCGAACGCTTCCTGCTCTATTTCGACCACGGCGGCGCGGTCCTGACTGCCGAATCAGTCATTTTGCTGGGCAAGGTCATCGAAAGCGCAGCGCGCCGGCCTGGCGCGGATATCTCGATCATTGGCCACACCGACACGCTCGGCAGGGCCGAGGCCAATGCCGCGCTGGCCCTGAAGCGCGCCCAGGCCATCGCCGAACTGCTCAAGGAGAAATGACTCAGGGCCGCGGCCCTGAGCGTCGAATCCCATGGCGAGTCGAATCCGCTGATCAAGACACCGGACGAGACGGCGGAGCCGCGCAACCGCCGCGTCGAGATTTCGATTCGCTGACCGCCCCGCCGCTTCACGCGCAGCGCCCGATCCGGCCGAACTCAATGAATGACCTCCTGCCTCGATCGAATTATGCCGCCGGCCAGGTGATCTGCAAGGCCGGCGAACCGGGCAACTCAGCCTATGTGATCGAAGCGGGCACCGTCGAGGTGCTGTCAGCCGCGGATCAGTTGATCGCCACGATGGGCCCCGGCGAACTGTTCGGCGAAATGGCCCTTCTCGACCAGCGTCCCCGCACCGCCACGGTGCGCGCGCTGACCCCCGCGACGATGCTGCGCATCGACCGCGGCCACATCCAGACGCTCATGCAGCGCACCGACCCGGTCGTGCGCTATCTGGTGACCCTGCTGCTGGAACGCTTCCGGCAACGGACCGCGCCGGACCACGGCGATGCTTCGTTACCGAAAGACACTTTTGCCGAAAACCTCGACCAAACGACCGCCACCCGCACGCTGATGCTTGCCCAGGAACTGGCCCACGCGGTCGGTAACGGCGGCCTCGACCTGGCTTATCAGCCAATGGTGGGACTCGCGCGCCAGGACATCGCCGGGTTCGAGGCGCTGATCCGCTGGCATCACCCCCTGCTGGGCACCATCATGCCCTCCAAGCTGATCAGCCTGGCGGAAAAGACGGGCCTCATCCACCAGGTCGGACACTGGGTCCTGCAACAGGCGTTCGCCGACTGGAACCAGCTGCGCGCGGCCTGCCGGGCCACCGGCCATGATCATCCCCTGCTGAGCGTCAATCTGTCGGCCCTGGAGCTGATCAGGACGGATATCGTCGACAAGCTGCACGCCATGCTCGTCGCGGCAGACATGCCGCCACGGGAACTCCAGATCGAATTGACGGAAACCCTCGTCATCGAAGATTTCAGCCAGATCAACTGCGTGCTGCGGGATCTGGCCAAGCTCGGCATTTCGATCGCCCTGGACGATTTCGGCACGGGCTATGCCGGCCTCGACTATCTCAACAAGCTGCCGATTTCCTGCCTGAAAATCGACCGCAGCTTCGTCCAGGCCTCCGGCTTTCTCCCGCGCGGCCTGGAGATCGTCAATACCGCGAACAGCCTCGCCAAGACCCTGGGCATGACCACCATCGTCGAAGGCATCGAAACCGCGGCGGCGGCCCGGCAATTGCGGGACATGGGCTGCGATCTCGCCCAGGGCTTTTACTTCGGGCATCCGATGCCGCTCAAGTCCGCCCTCTCCTGGATCGCGAACCCGAGCTACTACAGGAACCTCGAGCCCTGAGGGCAAGGTGCCGCAATCACTTCTCGTGCATCACGATCAGGTCGCCCTGTTCGCCCGCCGCGAGACGGCGCTGATGCAGGGAGACCAGCGGATCGTCGGGATACGCCACCGCCAGCTGTTCGAATAGCGCTTGTGCGGCGGGCCGCATTTCCTGCAAGGCGGCAAAGGCCGCCCGATATTCATCCAGCGGCGCGTAGCGCTGCGCAAGCTCCGCCACGCATGGCTCGTACACCCTGAGCGCATGGGTCTTGCCCTTGAGCAGCAGTTGTCCGACAGGGCGCACCTGGACATTCGGACAGGCCGCGAGGATCGCCTCCGACACGCAGAGGCGCGTGCCGAGGTGCTTGTTCACGCTTTCCAGCCGCGCGGCAGTGTTGATCGGATCGCCGAGCGCGCGATAGTCGAACATCGTCGAGCCGCCGAAGTTGCCGACCGTGACGGCGCCGGCATGCACGCCGATGCGCGTCCTGCCGAAGGCGATGCCCTGCGCCTGCTGTCGCGCCGCGTAGCGGCTGGCGAAGGTATCCATCTCGATCGCGCAGGCCAGGGCGCGATGCTTGTGATCCCTCTGCCGCACCGGCGCCGAGAACATCACCACCAGCGCGTCGCCGACGATGCGGTCGAGCGTGCCGTCGTGACGGAAGATGATCGCGATCATTTCGTCCAAATAGGCGTTGAGCAGTCCCACCGCCTGCGCCGGCTCGATCTTTTCGATCAGCGCGGTGAAGTTCTCCAGGTCGGTGAAGATGAAGCTACACTCCTGCCGCCGGCCGCCAAGTTCCATCGCCTCGGGGTGCCGGACCAGATAGTCGACGCGGTTCGGCGAGACATAGCGCGCGAAGGCCGACTTGATCCAGCGCTGCTCGCGCTCGCTGACGAAATGATGCGCGAGGCTGCAGGCGCTGAAGCTCAGCAGAACGCCGAACCCCGGCGTCACGACGTCGATCAGCAGGCCGTACGCCGCGAAGGCATGCCAGCCGGCGGCGCACAGCAGCGCGATGCCCAGCGCACACGCCGCCGCCGCGGCCAGCGCCTTCGTGCGCAGGGCGAGGAAGCCGATGGCGAGAGCCCCGAGCATCAGGACCAGGGCTTCGACGCCGCGGGTCCAGCCCGGCCGGGCGAGAAAGCGACCGCTCAGGATTTGTTCCAGCGCCTGCGCATGGATCTCGACGCCGGGCAGCGGGCCGAAGGGGCCGAAGCGCAAGTCGAGCAGGCCCTGCGCCGAACTGCCGACCAGCACGATCTTGCCGGCGAGGCCGGCGCGCGTCGCCGGGTCCTCGAACACTTTCCAGGCCGGCACATAGCGCCCGGCGACCGGTTCGCTGTAATGCACCCAGACTTCGCCGTCCGCCGTGGTCGGGATCGTGCGCGTGCCGACGCGCACGGCTTCCAGCCCGGCATCCGCGCCGGCCCACTGCATGGCGAGGTTGCCGGCCTGCTCCGCCACCCGCAGGGTCTCGCTCGTCAGCGTCGGCACCGGGGCCCCGGCTATACGCAGGACCAGCGGCACGCGCCGGACCACGCCATCGCCGTCCGGCACGAAGTTGAAGGCGCCCAGTCCGGATGCCGCGGCGGCCAGTCGCGGCAGCGGCGGCACGATCCCGGGAAAGCCGTACAGCGCGGCAGTCTGTCGCACGCCGACATCGACGAAGCGGGCCGGTATTTGCGGCGGGGAAGTCGATTCGCGCGAAGCGACGAAGCCGAGCACCGCGGGCGCCTGTGCCAGCGCGGCCGCGAAAACGGCATCGTGGTCGGGCAGCGCGTCGAGGGTCGCCTGCAGACTGCCCTCCAGCCGCCACTGCCGGGCCATGGATTGCGGCGAGGTGCGGTCGGGTTCGGCGAACAGGATGTCGAAGGCCACGACTGCCGTCCCGCCAGCGCCGACTTTCTCAAGCAACTCGGCAAGGCGCGTGCGCGGCCACGGCCACTGGCCGAGGCGGGCGAGGCTGTCTTCGTCGATATCGACGATGCGCACCGGACCATCGACATAAGTGCGCGGCTGCCAGCGCTGGTACTGGTCGAACAGATGGTTGCGCAGCACCTGCTGCCACGGCGGATCGGCGACGAGCAGCAACAGCCCGCAGGCTGCGGCCAGGACAGGCAGCAGCTGCATCCAGCGCCAGCCGGTTTTGGTTTTCATGCGGACAATTCGGGTAAATTCCCG
>CAYYHO010000102.1:0-1364 GCA_964471725.1 uncultured Methyloversatilis sp.
GTTTTCCAGCGCCGAGAACTCCGGCAGCAGGTGGTGGAACTGATAGACGAAACCGAGCGCCTCGTTGCGCAGCCGGCCGCGCTCGGCCTCCGAGATCTGCGTCAGCGGCCGGCCGCGCAGCTGCACCGTGCCCGCCGAAGGCGTGTCGAGGCCGCCCAGCAGGTGCAGCAGCGTGCTCTTGCCCGAGCCGCTGGCGCCGACGATGGCGAGCGTCTCGCCGGCGCCGATCCGCAGGTCGATGCCGGCCAGCACCGGCACCTCCTGCGTGCCCTGGCGGAAGGTCTTGGCGAGGCCGGAGCAGGCAAGGATCGGCTCGCTCATGGCCTCATTCATACCTCAATGCCTCGGCCGGATTGACGCGCGCCGCGCGCCAGCTGGGATAGATCGTCGCCAGCACGGTGAGCGTGAACGAGGTGATGGCGATGGTCCACACGTCCGGCCAGCGCAGGTCGGACGGCAGGTCGGAAATGTAATAGACATCCTTGGCGAGGAACTGGACGTTGAGCGCGCGCTCCAGCGCCGGCACCACGGTCTCGATGTTGAGGGCCAGCGCCACGCCGCCGCCGACGCCCAGCACCAGCCCGATCACGCCGATCAGCGTGCCCTGGATGACGAAGATGCGCATGATGCTGGCGGGGCTCGCCCCGAGCGTGCGCAGGATGGCGATGTCGGCGCGCTTGTCGGTCACCGTCATCACCAGCGTCGACACGATGTTGAAGGCGGCCACGGCGACGATCAGCATGAGGATGAGGAACATCATGTTCTTCTCGATCTGCACGGCGCGGAAGAAGTTGGCATGGGTGCGCGTCCAGTCGGAGGCGCGCATGTCGGGGCCGAGGTTGATGGCGAGCTCGCGCACCACGCGCGGCGCGACGAACAGGTCGTCGAGCTTGAGGCGCACGCCGGTGACGCGGTCCTCCATCTGGTAGAGCTTCTGCGCATCGGCCATGTGCACCAGCGCGAGGCCGGAGTCGTACTCGTACATGCCGACCTCGAAGATGCCCATCACGGTGAACTGTTTCATGCGCGGCAGGATGGCGGCGGGCGTGACCATGCCCTGCGGCGCGATCAGCGCCAGCTTGTCGCCCTTGAAGACGCGCAGGGCGTGGGCCAGGTCGGCGCCGAGGATGATGCCGAATTCGCCCGGCGCCAGCGCCTCCAGCACGCCGGCCTTCATGTGGCGCGCGAAATCGGCGACGCCCTCCTCCTCCGCCGGCAGGATGCCGCGAATCAGCGCGCCCTTCACGTTGCCGTCGAAGCTCAGCATGCTCTGCCCCTGCACGTAGGGCGCGGCGGCGAGCACGCGCGGATGCCGCGCGACGACATCGACCGCCGCCGGCCAGTTCTCCAGCTCGCCCTGGGTG
>CAYYHO010000102.1:1374-6299 GCA_964471725.1 uncultured Methyloversatilis sp.
GAAGCCGTTCATCACCGACAGCACGACGATCAGCGCCGCCACGCCGAGCGCCAGCCCGAGCGTGGAAATCAGCGAAATGAAGGAAATGAAGCGGTTGCTGCCGCCCGACTTGCGGGCCGTGGTGTAGCGCAGGCCGATGTAGGTTTCGAATGACATGGGAACGGCATTCTACATGTCCGTTTGCCTGCCTAGAGCGGCCCGGCTGCTCACATCAGCTGCATGCGCCAGATCTGCGGCAGCGCGACCAGCGCGGCGAAGAAGACGGCGATGTGGAACCACGACCAGCGGCGGTACTTGAGGGCGAGGCGGTCGGGCGCCAGGTCGGCGATGAGGTAGAGCTTCCCGTCGGCCGGCCGCCGCATCACGTGCAGCTGCCGGTCGGCCGTCCGGCGCAGCTCGCGGTGGTTGGCGCGGACCTCGCGGCGCGCCTGCGCGCGGGCCAGCTCCCATTCCTTCAGGTCGAGCTGGCCGCTGTTGTCGAGGTCGAAGCGGCGCAGCAGCTCCTCCGGCTGCGTCTTCCAGTGGGCCAGCAGCGCCTTGACGTCCGCCGCGGCATCCAGCTCGAGGTCGATGCTGCCGAGGGTGGCGAAATCGCCGATGGCATACAGCGGCTGGCGCTCGATCAGCAGCCACTGGGTGAAGCGGCGCTCGCCCTGCGTCCAGGCATCCTTGCGGGTCACCAGCAGCTCAGCCCCCTCCGGGTCGATCACGCACTCGCCGCTGCCGTCGTCGAGGATGAAGGAGGCATCACTCTCGCCGCGCTCCTCCGTCACCCACTTGCTGTCTTGGTCCTTGCGCTCGACCAGATAACGGAACCACAGGCAGGGCAGATGGGTCAGCGGGCTCAGCAGCGGCTCGCCCGCCAGCGGCCTGCCGACGCCGAGCAGTTCTACATAGCCCTGCGCCGCCGAGGCCACCTTCGAGGTCGGCGTGTCGTCGATCGCGCGGGCGCGGCGCCAGGTGGCAGTCCACGCCAGCAGGCTGAGCGGCAGCATCAGCGCCACGCAGACGAACAGGCCGAGACGCGACTCGGTCTGCAGGCCGACGATCAGCAGGACCAGCTGGCTGGCGGAAGTGATGAGGTTGCCGTAACCCCGGCGCAGGGTGACGAACATCGCCCGTCGCGTCTCAGAGCCGGTGAAGAAATCGTAGCGAGCGGCCCGAGAGCAAGGCGGACGGAGCGCAGCGACGAGACATATCAATGCGATAGGCGAAGAGCGAGCACCGCCCAACGCAGCTATCGGGACGCGCAGTAGATTTATTCACCGGCTCTCAGCTGAACAGGGCCTTCATGTCGACGTCAGCCTTCTCGGCCTTGGCGAAGCGCAGCAGCGGCTTCTCGTCGAAGCGGAACAGGCCGGCGATGATGGTGTCGGGAAACTGCTCGATGCGCACGTTGTTGATGTTCACCGCCTCGTTGTACAGCTCGCGGCGGTCGGCGATGGCGTTCTCCAGCGCCGTGATGCGGCCCTGCAGCTGCATGAAGTTCTCGTTGGCCTTCAGCTCGGGATACGCCTCGGCGACGGCGAAGAGCTGGCCCAGCCCCATGCGCAGCGCGCCCTCGGCCACCCCCAGCGCCGGGATGTTCTGGCTCTCGCGCGCCGCCTGCACCCGCGCGCGCGCCTCGGTGACGCGCTGCAGGGTCTCCTGCTCGAACTGCTTGTACTGCTTGCAGGCCTCGACCAGCTTGGGCAGCTCGTCATGGCGCTGCTTGAGCAGCACGTCGATGTTGGCCCAGGCCTTCGCCACCGCATGCTTCACCTGCACCAGCCCGTTGTAGATCATCACGCCATACACCGCGACGACGATGACAATGCCCAACACCACCAGCAGCACGATGTCCATGATCCCCCCTCGATTGGTCAGCCCGTGGCGATTCTAAACGACTCGCCGGAGACGAACCGGGTGCGGGCTTGCCGGGTGGCGATTTCGAAGCACGGACCGGCTGAGAACGCCGTCCCGCCAGCGCCGAGTTTGTCCGGCACGAAACAATCAGCCCGTTCCCTGTAACTCTGTAACCAAGCGTTGCCTTTCAGGCAATAACCACGAAGACGGCACCTGCGCCTTGCCGTCTATCGGCTTTGGGACGGACGACGATCTCGATGTCCATGCCCAGTTTGGTAAAGAATCCGACCAGTCGCTCCTGGGAAGGTGGTTGAAATCAGCCAACTTATGCCGTCTCGCCAGCGCCGTCTTTACCAGACACCTGCGAAAGTTTTTCCAACTCCCTCGCCATCTCGGCGCGACGTTAGCTAACGCCGCATCTGGATCGCGTCGATGTAGCCGATCATGCCGGTGCGGACGCTGGCGGCGTTGCCCTCGTCGGTGTCGATGTGCATGGCGAGGCGGAAGTTGGGATGGACGCGCACCACGACGTCGCCGTAGATCAGCTCGCGGTCGCCCTCGATGCGCACGCGCACCACGTAGCGGTCGCGCAGGCCGCGGCGCATGGCGTCCTCGGGCGACATGTGGATGTGGCGCTGGGCGCAGATGACGCCCTGGGCGATGGTGGTCGCGCCGTGGCTGCCCTCGAGCGTGAGGCCGGGCGTGTTGGCGAGGTCGCCCGATTCGCGGATCGGCGGCTGGATGCCGAGCTTGAACTGCTCGGTCATGGCGATCTCGACCTGGGTTTCCTTGCGCGTCGGGCCGAGCACGCGCACGTTGTCGATGCGCCCCTTGGGGCCGATCAGGTGCACCTTCTCGGCGCAGGCGTACTGGCCCGGCTGCGACAACTCATGCACCGGCGTGAGCCGGTGGCCGGCGCCGAACA
This sequence comes from uncultured Methyloversatilis sp., assembly GCA_964471725.1. GTDB lineage: Bacteria > Pseudomonadota > Gammaproteobacteria > Burkholderiales > Rhodocyclaceae > Sulfuricystis. Next base: position 4,145 of record CAYYHO010000102.1, read on the forward strand.
GCTTGTCGACATCGCCCTGCGACAGATGCACATGATGGGCGGAAATCTCGATCGGGATCGGCTCCTCGACCGCGCCGGCCGAGGCGCGCACGATCTGGCTGCGCTCGGTGGCGCGCAGCGCCTCCCAGGCCACCAGCCGCTCGTCGTTGCTGGCGATGACGATCACCTTGACCGGTGAATCGTCGCTGGAGACGACGGCGTGCGAGGCCACCGGCCCGAGGGTGCGGTTCTTTTCCTCGTTGAGCCGGATGCCCATGACTTCGAGGCCCTGGCAGGCGAGGCTGCGCACCGCGGCGCTGGTTTCGCCGATGCGGCCGGTGAAGGCGAGCACGTCGATGCCGCCCATGGCGGCGAAATAGGCGCCGATGGTCTTGCGGATCTGGTAGCAGTAGGCGCGGTGCGCCAGCAGGGCGCGGTGGTGGCCTTCGCTGGCGGCGTCCTCGATGGCGCGGATGTCGCCGGAGATGCCGGAGATGCCCTTGAGGCCGCTTTCGGCGTTGATGAGGCGCGAGATTTCCGCCGGCGCCATCTTGTAATGTTCCATCAGGTGGATCATCACCGCCGGGTCGAGATTGCCGGCGCGGTTGGCCATGATGAGGCCCTCGGAGGGGGTGAGGCCCATGGTGGTATCCACCGAGCGGCCGTGGTCGATGGCGCACATCGACGAGCCGATGCCGAGGTGGCAGGAGACGATCTCCAGCTCGGAGATCGGCCGCTGCGTCACCTCCGCCGACTTGAGCGACACGTAGCGGTGCGAACTGCCGTGGAAGCCGTAGCGGCGGATGCCGTCCTTCTTGTAGTAGTCGTAGGGCAGGCCGTACATGTAGGCGTAGGTCGGCAGCGTCTGGTGGAAGGCGGTGTCGAACACGGCGATGTGCGGCACGGCCGGGAAGAACTTCATCGCCAGCCGGATGCCTTCGAGATTCACCGGGTTGTGGTAGGGCGCGAATACCGCCAGCGCCTCGATGTCCTGCATCACCTCGGGCGTGATCAGCGTCGAGCTGTAGTACTTGCTGCCGCCATGCACGACGCGGTGGCCGACGACGACGACTTCCTGCGGCATGAAGGCGTAGCGCCCGCCGAGGCTGCCGATCTCGTCGAAGATCACCTTGAACAGGTCGGCCAGCTCGAAATGCGGCCGCGTGCGCTCGTGCGTATCGCCCCCGGCGGTAAGACACACGCCGACGGTCGGGCTGTCGAGGTTGTTGAAGATGCCATGCACGCTGTGGCTGTCGTCCTCGGTGTCGTAGATGCCGAAGCGGATCTGCGCGCGGCCGACGTTGAGGGCAATCACGCGGCCCGGCGTCTCCGACTTGAGGCTCAGCGCGTAGGGATCGGCGGCGCTCGCCACGGCGCGCGAATAGACGTGGCTGCTGGTGAGGTCGAGGGCATTCGCCTTGACGCGCCCGGCCAGCAGGCGCGAGAGAAACATCACCGCCTGCGGGCTGGTGACGATGTCGCGGTTGAACACCGCCTGCGGGATGGTCAGCACGAAGCAGCGGTTGGCGGCGATGATGTCAGTCTCGGTCGGCTCGCCGGTGAGCAGCGCGAATTCGCCGAACACGTCGCCGGCATCGACGGCGTCGATGACGACGCGCTCGCCGGTGGGCGCGGCCACCGAGACATCGGCATGGCCGGACAGCATCACCCCGAAGAATTGCCCCGTTTCGCCGCAGGAGACGATGGCCTCCTTGCCCTCGAAGCTGCGCACCTCGCTGTCGGCCAGCAGGGCGTCGAGCGTGGCCGGGGCGAAGCCGTCGAAGAGCCTGACCTTGTCGGTCAGGAACTGCCTGATTTCATTGGGAGTCATGGTTGGCTGCCTGATAATTTAGCGCTTCAGTATGGCACAAGAATCGCCTTTATTGTTGCAGCGCAACAGGGCGAAGCTGATAGCATGCGGCGATGCAACTGACCCTGTTCGTCCCCGGCCTGCTGCTGCCGGACGCCATCCGCAACGATACCGTTTTCGACCTCGCCGCACCCGCCCTCTCGCTGCTGCTGGGACGCGGCAACCGCCGCGCCCTGGCAGGCGACTGGCTGCCCGGCGCCTTCGGCGTCAGCGCACCGCTGCCCGCGGCGGCGCTGCGAATAGTCGGCGCTGGCGGGACGGCGTTAGCCGGACCGCCGCCTGACATGGGGACGGCGTTAGCCGGAC
>CAYYHO010000103.1:0-1200 GCA_964471725.1 uncultured Methyloversatilis sp.
AACGTCTACCCGCCGATGAGCGTCCAGCTGGAAGCCGAGGGCGTCAGCCTGATCGAGGGCTATGGCGCCGAGCAGCTGGCGGTGAATGCCGACCTCTGGGTGGTCGGCAATGCCGTTTCGCGTGGCAACCCGCTCCTCGAGGCGATCCTCGAACGCGGCCTGCCCTATGTTTCCGGGCCGCAATGGCTGGCCGAGAACATCCTGCAGGGGAAATGGGTGCTGGCGGTAGCCGGCACGCACGGCAAGACTACCACGGCCGCCATGCTGGCCTGGATACTCGAGCATGCCGGCCTGCAACCGGGCTTCCTGATTGGCGGAGTGCCGCAAAATTTTAAAAAATCGGCCAACTACAGCCTATCATCGTTCTTCGTCGTCGAAGCGGACGAATACGATACGGCTTTTTGTGACAAGCGCTCCAAGTTCGTGCATTACCGACCGCGCACCGCAGTCCTGAATAATCTGGAGTTCGATCATGCGGATATATTCAACGATCTTGCTGCCATCGAGACACAATTCCATCACTTCGTGCGCACAATACCCGGCAACGGCCTGGTTGTGAGCAATGCGACCGAACCGGCGCTGGAGCGCGTACTGCAGCGCGGCTGCTGGACGCCGGTGGAGCGCTTCAACACCGCAGCCGGCTGGCATGCCACGGGGGACGATGCCAGCGGGCGCCTGACGATCCGGCATGGCGAGCAGGAGCGGGGCGAAGTGGTCTGGCAGTTGTGCGGGACGCACAATCGCAACAACGCGCTCGCCGCCCTGCTCGCGGCGCGCCATGCCGGCGTGCCGCTGGAGCACGGCCTTGCCGCGCTGACCGCCTTCGCCAACGTCAAGCGCCGCCTCGAGGTGCGCGGCACGGCACGCGGGGTGACCGTTTATGACGATTTCGCCCATCATCCGACGGCGATTGCCACCACCCTGGCGGGCCTGCGCGGCAGGCTGGGCAGGGAACGCATCATTGCCGTTCTCGAACCTCGCTCCAACACCATGAAGCGCGGCGCCCTGAAGGAGGCGCTGGCCGGCAGCCTGCAGCTGGCCGACCGGGTGTATTGCTACAGCGCCCATCTCGGCTGGGATGCCGCCGCCGCCCTCGCTCCGCTGGGCGACCGCGCGGCCGTGAGCGATGAGCTGCCGGATCTGGTGGCGCGCATCGCTGCGGTCGTGCGGCCGGGCGACCATGTGCTGGTGATGAGCAAC
>CAYYHO010000103.1:1213-6248 GCA_964471725.1 uncultured Methyloversatilis sp.
TTCGGCGGCATCCACGACAAGCTGCTGGCGGCGATTGCCGCCGGTTGACGCAGGCCAAGCGGGAACCGAGCGGCCGTGTTCATCAAGATCGTCATCATCCTGCTCTTGCTGATCGTGGCCGCCAGCCTGCTCGGCGGGCGCGCAGCGCGGGGCGGCAAGTCCGATGGTCGCGGCAAGCCGGCGCTGCGTACCCTGATGCTGCGCGTGGCAGCGGTGCTGCTGGCGCTGGCGGCGGTCGTCGCCGCCTTGCACCTGTCCGGCTGTGACCAACCCAGCCCGACCTTTCACTCCACCGACATCAGCGGCGCCCAATTCGGCCAGCTAGCGGCGCTCGATGCGCTCGCCGACCACAACGGACGCCGTTTCGCCAGCGCCGACTGGCGCGGCAAGGTGGTGGTGGTGTTCTTCGGTTATACCCAGTGCCCCGACATCTGTCCGACCACGATGGTGTCCTTGCAGGAGACCATGCGTCTGCTGGGGCCTGCCGCCGAGCGCGTTCAGGTAGTGTTCGTGACGCTCGACCCGGCGCGCGATAGCCGCGAGGTGCTCGCGGCCTACGTGCCCTGGTTCGATGCCCGCTTTCTGGGCCTTTTCGGCGCCGAGGACGCCACCCGCGACATTGCCCGGGAATTTCGCGTGTTCTACAACAAGGTGACAGGGGAATCCGCGCCAGGCTACAACCTGGACCATAGCGCCACCAGCTATGTCTACGACCCGGCAGGGCGCTTGCGGCTGCTGATCCGCTACGGCGAGACACCGGCGCGCATCGCCGCCGACTTGCGCCGGCTGCTCGGCGCGGCGGCCGATTGAAAACGCGCCCCAAGACCCTGTTTCGGCAGGCCCCGTACCGCGCGTTGGGCGCAGGGCGGGCGGTGCGGCCCGCCTACATGCGCGCGGCCAGCACGCCCTTCATTTTCTGCATCGCCTTCGCTTCGATCTGCCGGATGCGCTCGGCCGAAACGCCATATTCGGCGGCCAGCTCGTGCAAAGTCGCGCCTGCCTCGTCGTCATCCACCAGCCAGCGGCGCTGGACGATGGCGCGGCTGCGGTCGTCGAGTCCGGCGAGCGCCTCTTGCAGGCCGCTGTCGTGCAACTCGTCGCGCTCCTTGCGTTCGAGCTGGAGCGAAGGCTCGACGCCGATGTCGGCCGCCAGGTAGGTGACCGGGGAATAGTGGTCCTCGTCGTCGTCGGTAAGCGGCTCGAGCGAGATGTCCATGCCGCCCATGCGCGTCTCCATCTCGACCACTTCCTCGGGCTTGACGCCGAGTTGGCGGGCGATGGATTTCACCTCGGCGGGGGCGAGGCCGGCGAAGCCATGGTCGGCGTTGGCATCCTGCGCCAGCGCGGCCTTCATGCTGCGCAGGTTGAAGAACAGCTTGCGCTGCGCCTTGGTGGTGGCGAGCTTCACCAGGCGCCAGTTGCGCAGGATGTATTCATGGATTTCGGCCTTGATCCAGTGCAGCGCGAAGGAAACCAGGCGCACGCCGCGGTCGGGATCGAAGCGCTTGACGGCCTTCATGAGGCCGATGCTGCCTTCCTGAATCAGGTCGGCATGCGGCAGGCCATAACCGAGATAGCCGCGCGCCACGGCGATCACCAGACGAAGATGGGACATGACCAGGCTGCGCGCCGCATCCCGGTCGCCTTCTTCGCGCAGGCGGCGGGCAAGCGATTTTTCCTCCTCCAGCGTCAGCATGGGTACCCGGTTGGCCGCCTGAATATAGGCTTCCAGGCTACCGGTCGGGGACGGGAGGGGAAATTGGGCAAGGGTCAAGGCATGGGTCATCGTCTGGTCCTCCTTCGCTGCGAATTTTAGCACTCGGGTACTGAGAGTGCTAACAGTCTAACAAGTTCCTGAGCATTTTACTAGGTTTTTTTACCTGTTTCCCGTGCGTCTGTGGCGCTCGCCTAAAATGACCCCCATGCACAGACATGATCATGGCCGGACAGCCTGCGGCGGGGGGCAGGAAGCGGACGCCACGAAGCCGGCTGGCCCGGATACTGCGGACATTGCCGACCGGCTTGCGCGCTTGCCGCTGTTCGGCGGCCTGCCTGCGGCCAGCCTCGCCCGGCTGGCCGCCAGGACGCAGGTGCGGCATTACGCCAGGGGGGAAACCGTCTGCCGGAAAGGCGAGCGGCCGGATGGTCTGTACGCGGTGGAGTCGGGAAGGCTGAAGGAAGCCTGTCGCGGACAGGGCGGCGAAGAAAAGATCCTCGAAGTCCTCGATGCAGGGGATATCTGCGGAGAAGCAGCCCTACTGGCAGATTGTCCCCACCCATTCCCGGTCATGGCGTTGAGCAATACGGTCCTGCTGCATGTCGACAAAGCGGCTGTCGATGCCCTGATCGACGCCACCCCCGGTTTCGTCGACCGCTTGTTGCTGGGCCTGGCCGGCAGGCAGCTGAGTGTCTTGCGCGATATCGAAGCTTACGCGCTGCTCAGTCCATTGCAGCGGGTGGTCGGCTACCTGATCGATCAATGCCGTGCCGGGGAAGGGGAGCCTCCGGCGCTGGTCCTGGCGGAAACGAAACAGGTGATCGCCTCGCGTCTCGGCATGACGCCCGCCGCCTTTTCGCGCACCCTGCGTGACCTGGGCGAAGCCGGCCTGATCGACATGCGTGGCAGGCGCGTGCAGATTTGCGATCCGGCCCGCCTGGAGGATTTCCGGCGCTGAGAAGGTTTGGGCCGGAGCCGCCGCCGGGCCGCCCCAAGGCGCCGACAGTCAAACATGGAGCCGCGCAGCGGCGAACCCCCGTCACCTCCCCTTGAGGGGAGGCCGGGAGGGGTGGGCCAAAGCCTATGCCGGGACTCACCGGAGATGCTGACGCATCGACAGGGCGGCGCCGAGCAAGCCCAGCAAGGTGGCGCCGCCGAGCAGCAGTGCGCTGTCCGCCGCTGCGGGCAGCGCCAGGAGTAGATCGAAACCGTACAAATGGGCGAGTTCGGCCGCCGGCAAGCGCAGCCAGAGCGTGCCGGCAGCGACAATCAGCCAGGCTGCCGCGCCGCCCAAAAGCCCGAGCAGGCCGCCGTACCAGAGAAACGGCCTGCGGATGAAGGCATCGGTGGCGCCCAGCAGGCGGCTGACCTCCACCTCGGACTGCCGTGTCAGCACCTGCAGCCGGATGGTATTGAAGGTGATGGTGACAAAGCCGATGCCCAGCAGCGTCGCCAGCAGCAGCACGCCGGTCTTGCCGAGGCGGATCAGGGCGTGCAGCCGACGCGCCCAGTCCGCATCGATCTGCACATGCTCGATACCGCGCCACTGACGAATGGTGGCGGCCAGTTGTTCCATCGCGGCCGGGCTGTCATCGCGCGGAGCGATCACGATGGCATCGGGAAACGGGTTGCCGGGCAGGGCGGCGATCGCGTCCGCCAGCCCCGAGTTCGTCTTCATCCGTTTGAGTGTGTCCTCGCGGGCGAGCAGCAGGGTACTGGCCACCGCAGGCTGCTCCTTCAGCCGCGCCTCGATGGCCGAAGTTGTCTTGCGTTCGGCCTCGACGCTCATGAAGGCGGTCAGCTGGGGGCTGGTCGAGGCGGATTGCGTGAGCGTGGCCAGTTGCTTGAGCATCAGATAGCCGCCGGCAGGCAGTGCGAGGGCGATGCCGATGGCCAGCACGGCCAGCAGGGTGTTCAACGGCGCCGCCAGCAGGCGGTGTAAAGCCAGCAGCCAGGCGTTCCAGTGGGCACGCAACCAGTTCATGTCAGTGGCGCCCGGCCGCCCGTAGCCACTGACACGCCCCCTTGGGGGGCAGCGAGCAACGCGAGCGTGGGGGCTGTTTCTCCCAGTGGCGCCCGGCCGCCCGTAGCCACTGACACGCCCCCTTGGGGGGCAGCGGGCAACGCGAGCGTGGGGGCTTTTTCATCCCAGGCGCCCCTGCGCGAGTTGCAGCGTGCGCGCACCCGGGAACAGGCGGCCGTCATAAGTCGCCACCAGCACGGTGACGCCGACGCGATGGAAGTCGAGAAAGATGTTGGCGACTTCGCTAGCCGTGTCGGTGTCGAGAAAAGCCGATGGTTCGTCGGCCAGCAGCAGGCTGGGCCGATGCACCACGGCGCGGGCGATGGCCAGGCGCTGCTGTTCGCCCCCCGAAAGACCGATCGGCAGGGCGCGAGCCCGCTTCAGCAGTCCGACCTTGTCAAGCGCGGCCTCCGCGCGACGTTGCGCCTCGCGGCGGGGAAATCCGCAAATCTCAAGCGGCAACAGCACGTTGGCCAGCGCGTTGCGGTCGAGCAGCAGTTTCTGATCCTGGAACACCAGTCCGATGTTGCGACGCAGGTAAGGCAGGGCGCTGCGACCGAGCGCGGCCACATTCTGGCCATTGACCAGCACGGCGCCGGCCGTGGGGCGTTCGATGGCCGCAATGAGCTTGAGCAATGTGGATTTGCCTGCCCCCGAATGACCGATGATGGTGACCAGCTCGCCGGCGGCCAATTCCGCGCTGACGTCAGCCAGCGCGGTGATATCGGGGGGGTAGCGCTTGGTGACGCGATTGAAAACGATCATGGCCGCCATTGTGCCAGCACTGCGCAAAAAGTCGGCGCTGGCGGGACGGCGCCGGGCGCTTGCCCGGCGTCAAATGGCGACTTTCTCGTCAAACGTGGAACTGAGCCGCCATCGCTTTCAGGGTGTCTGCCAGCTTGCCGACCTGGCGCGCTTCGACGGCGGAGTTCTGGGCTGTCTTGGCGCCGGCTTCGGCCGCGAGCGAAATGCGTTCCATGTTGCCGGCGATGTCGCGCGTCGCGGCACTGCTTTCGGCGAGGGCATCGCTGATCAGTTGCACCGAATGGCTGGCCTTGGTCACCGACGACTCCACCGAGGCGGCGACTGCACCTGCCTCCCGGGCGCTCTTGGCGCCTTCGCCGACGCCATGGCTGCTGTCGGCCACTTCTTTCGCCACGGCACGGCTGACATCCTGGATGCGCTGGATCATGGCGGCGATTTCCTGCGTCGAATTGCCGGTGCGTTCGGCCAGTTTGCGCACCTCGTCGGCAACCACGGCGAAGCCGCGGCCCTGTTCGCCGGCGCGCGCCGCC
>CAYYHO010000104.1:0-6231 GCA_964471725.1 uncultured Methyloversatilis sp.
CAGGGCATAGACGAAACCGCTGCAGACCGCCTGCAGGTCGAAGGCCGCCGCGCCGTTGGTGATGCCCAGCTTGTCTTGCAGCAGGGCCGCGGTGCTGGGGAAGATGAAATCGGGCGTCGAGGTCGCCAGCACGATCAGGTCGACGTCGTTGGGCGCGCAGCCGGCCGCCTCGAGGGCGCGCTGGCTGGCCACCAGCGCAAGGTCGCTGGCAGCGCTGCCTGCCGGCGCGAAATGGCGCGCGCGGATGCCGGTGCGTTCGGCAATCCATTCGTCCGAGGAATCGAGGCCGTGCCTGGCTATCAGGGCGGCGTTGTCGACCGGCTCGCCCGGCAGGTAACCGCCAGTGCCGGTGATGCGTGAATAAATCATGACTCGAATTCCATTGTTCCGGGCTTTAATCGCATAAGGTCGGCGCCGGTCCCAGCTTTTCCAGGGCGGCGGCCATGCGCGCAGCAATCTTTTCCGGCAGGCGCTGGCGGGCAGCTTCGGCGGCCTGCTCCAAAGCATGCCGGAATGCAAACACATCCGCGGAGCCATGACTCTTGACCACCACGCCCTTCAGGCCGAGCAGGCTCGCGCCATTGTAACGGCGCGGATCGAGCCGGGTCTTGAAGGCCTTGAGCACCGGCATGGCGACGAGGGCCGCCAGTTTGGTCAGCGCATTGCGGCCGAACTCCTGCTGCAGGAATCTGCGCACCATATGAGCCAGGCCTTCCGAGGTTTTCAGCGCCACGTTGCCGACGAAGCCGTCGCACACGACCACATCCACGGTACCCCGGTATATGTCGTCGCCCTCGACATTGCCGTAGAAATTCAGCCCGCTGGCCTTCAGCAGTTCGCCGGCACGCTTGACCACCTCGTTGCCCTTGATGTCCTCCTCGCCGATGTTCAGCAGCCCCACGCTGGGGCGTTTGGAATGCTCGAGCGCAGCGGCCAGCATCGCACCCATGATGCCGAACTGCAGCAGATGCTCGGGCGCGCAATCGACGTTGGCGCCCAGGTCAAGCATGTAGGTATGGCCGGTCATCGAGGGCAGGGTCGAGGCGATTGCCGGCCGGTCAATGCCCGGCAGGGTCTTCAGCACGAAGCGTGAAATCGCCATCAGGGCGCCGGTGTTGCCGGCGGAAATCGCCGCATCGGCACTGCCATCCTTGACCAGGTTGGCGACCACGCGCATCGACGAATCCTTCTTGACGCGCAGGGCCGTGGCGACCGGTTCGTCCATGCCGACCACTTCGCTGGCAGGGTGCACCGACCAGCGGCCGGTCACGCCGGCATCGGCCCGGGCCGATGCCAGGAACGGCTCGATCGCCTCCTCGCGCCCGACCAGGATTGCCGCGCAATCCCGATCCATGCGCAGGAATTCAAGCACGGCAGGGACGATCACGGACGGGCCGTGATCGCCGCCCATGCAATCGACTGCGAGGGTGATATTCATGAAAACGGCCGGACGTTTGCACGCCCGGCCGCATCTCGATGAGGGGGTTTACTCACCCTTGGGAGTGACTACCTTCTTGCCCCGGTAAACACCGGAGGGGGAGATATGGTGGCGCATATGCACCTCGCCGGTAGTCGGCTCGATGGCCAAGGGCGGCGTGCCGAGGAAGTCGTGGGCGCGATGCATGCCACGCTTGGAGGGGGATTTCTTGTTCTGTTGGACTGCCATGATGACTCCTTACTTCAATATCGATCAATGTTTCTTCAACCCGCGGACAGCGCCGAGCACCTGGAAGGGCGATGGCCCGCTACTTTTTTCTTCGACTGCTGCAGCATCCGCCGCCAAACCAGCCGGCGGCAGACAATCCGCATGGCGCGGCACCAGCGGTAGCGCCAGTAAAACCTCTTCCTCGACCAACTCCAGCACCGACATTTCCCGGCTGGCGGGAATTGCGTCATAGTCCTCGGCCTCCAGTTCATCCTCGGGCCAGGCATCACCAGACCCATCACCGGACCGCTGGCCGCCTGCCGAACCGGCGCCCGATGGCACCAGCAACAAGCGACTGTCAATGTCGCATTCAAAGCCGACTTCACCGAGACAGCGCTGACAGCGCAAAGCCAGACGCCCGCTCACCCGCAGATGCAAACCCGGCTTGCCCGGCTCGCCGGTTTCCCGGTTCCCCGTCAATTCACAGCCCAGCCACCCGGCGTTATCGACCAGCACATCGGCCAGCCGCGGCAGGTCGGCCAGGGCCAGCCTGCCGGCGATACGGCCTTCATCCGCCGCAAACTTGAGGCTGTCGATGACCGTGCCGGCCAAATCCTGTTCTTCCCGGTGCGACATAAACGGCGAATGTTATCATGCTGCGCGCTGGCCAGTCAAAGAAAACTAAGCAACATATTCCAATAAAAGCCTGTAAAAACATCCGACAACCGTCAAACAGCCACCCATGCCGCCCCTGCCACCACTCATCCTGGCCTCCACTTCCCCCTATCGCCGCGAACTGCTCGGACGCTTGCAGGTCCCGTTCGAAGTCTGCGCCCCCGACACCGACGAAACCCCGCTGGCGGACGAGGCCCCGGCAGCCACCGCGGAACGGCTGGCAATCGCCAAGGCGCAGGCGGTGGTGACGCGCCATCCGGGCGCCCTGATCATCGGCTCGGACCAGGTCGCGTACTCCAGCAACGAACACGGCGCCCAGCGTTTCGGCAAACCGGGCTCGCGCCAGAATGCTCTGACCCAGTTGCGCAACCTTTCCGGGCAGATCGTCCTGTTCCATACCGGCTTGTGCCTGCTCAACAGCCAGACCGGACGCAGGCACCTGCGCGGCGTGACCACCGAAGTACGCTTCCGCGAACTCTCCGATACGGAAATCGAACGCTACCTGGACAAGGAAGATGCCCTGAATTGTGCCGGCAGCGCCCGCTCCGAAGGGCTGGGCGTCAGCCTGCTGGAGTGGATGAAGAGCGACGACCCGACCGCCCTGGTCGGCCTGCCCCTCATCGCGCTGACCGAAATGCTGCGCGCCGAGGGGCTCGCGCTGCCCTGAACGGAACCATGCCGGGCACGCTCTATCTGCTGCCGACCCGGATCGGCGACGCGCCCTGGCCCGCCGTACTGCCCGCTGCCAGCCAGGCAGTCGCCTGCCGGCTGCAGCATTTCATCGTCGAAAATGCCAAGACCGCCCGCGCCGCGCTGAAATGGCTGGGGCATCCCGCCCCCCTGCGCGCAATCGCCATCGAGCAACTGCCCGAGCAATTGACCCCGGCAGCAGTCGAACGCCTGCTGAGCCCCCTGCTGGCCGACCAGGATGTCGGCCTGATGTCGGAAGCCGGCTGTCCCGGCGTCGCCGATCCCGGCGCTCTGGTCGTGCGCCGCGCCCATGCGGCGGGCATCCCCGTGAAACCGCTGGTCGGCCCCTCGTCTTTGTTGCTGGCCCTGATGGCCTCGGGACTGGATGGCCAGCGCTTCGCCTTCCATGGCTACCTGCCCGCCCGCGAACCGCAGCGCGGCCAGCGCATCGCCGAACTGGAGCGGGAGTCCCGGCAGAAGCGGCAGACGCAACTGTGCATCGAAACGCCCTACCGCAACGACGCCCTGTTCGATGCCCTGCTGGCCACCTGCCAGCCGCACACGCTGCTCTGCCTGGCCAGCGACCTGACCTTGGCCAGCGAGACGATCGCCACCCGCAGCGTCGGCGACTGGCGGCAGGCGCCGCGCCCCGAACTGGATCGCCGGCCGACCGTGTTCCTGCTGCTCAGTGGAAGCTGAACTGGGTGAGCGCCTTGCCCAGCCCGGCGGCCGCTTCGGCGCCAAAGCGACGCGCGAACTTTTCCGCCAGGCTGGGTTTCATGGTGTAGTCACGCACATCCGCGGCCTTGATCACCTCGCGCGCCACGTAATCGATCGTACCGAAGCCGTCCGCCAGCCCCAGCTCGATGCTCTTGGCGCCGGTCCACATCAGGCCGGAAAACATTTCCGGGGTTTCCTTCAGGCGCTGCCCGCGTCCCTTGCGCACCACCTCGACGAACTGCTGGTGAATGTCGTTGAGCATCCCCTGGGCATGAGTCTTGTGCCGTTCGTTTTGCGGCGAAAACGGATCGAGGAAGCCCTTGTTTTCGCCGGCCGTCAGCAAGCGCCGCTCGACGCCCAGCTTGTCCAGGGTGCCGGTGAACCCGAAGCCGTCCATCAGCACCCCGATCGAGCCGATGATGCTGGCCTTGTTGACGAAGATCTTGTCGGCCGCCGTGGCGACATAGTAGCCGCCGGATGCACAGACATCCTCGACGACCACATAAAGGGGCGTATCGGCATGCTTGGCGCGCAGGCGGCGAATCTCATCCGTGATGATGCCGGCCTGCACCGGGCTGCCGCCGGGACTGTTGATGCGCAGCACCACGCCCGCCGTGCCTCTGTCGTCGAAGGCGGCCTGCAGCGCACTCACCACGTTGTCGGCATTGACATCCCCCTTGGCCTGGATCACCCCCTGCATCTCGACCAGCGCGGTGTGCCGGGCGCCCTTGCTTTCGGGACTCATCTCGCCCCAGTCGACCAGCACCACCAACAGGAAGGTCACATAGGCAAAACCGAGCAGCTTGAAAAAGATGCCCCAGCGCCTCGCGCTGCGCTGCTCGCTGATGGCGCCCAGCGCCAGCTTTTCCAGAACCTTGCGTTCCCAATTCGGATCGTCCGCCACTTCAATCGCCTTTATTCACGACACAAACAGGGGCTTGTGCCTGCCCTGAACCATTGTTTCCCGCCAGATACACCTTGCCATCCCGTTCCGTCACTGCCAAAGCCTCAAGACCCCGACCATCGCAGCGGCCGCCCAGGCAGGCGCCGGTAGCCGGGCAAAACAGCGCGCCATGCGTCGCGCAGATCAAGTATAGCCCCGAGTGATCGAAGAACTCGCCGGCGTTCCAGTCCAGTTCGAGCGGCAGATGCCCGCAGCGATTGAGATAGGCGTAGGGCCGGCCCTGGTGGCGCACCGCGAAGGCCGGTTCGCGCCGCCCCTGCCAGGCCACCTCGAAGCGCGCCCCGCGGCCGCCGTCGACCAGTTCGGCGCTGGTGCAGATCAGGCGTTCGCCGCGATCCATTGTCTCAGGTCCGCGATGGAGTCGGCGCAATAGCGCGGCGCCGCCGCTTCCAGGATGGCGCGGGGATGCGCGCCGTGGCTGACCGCCACGGCATCGACACCGGCGTTCTGCGCCATCCGCAGGTCGTGCGTGGTGTCGCCGATCATCAGGGTCGCCGCCGGCGCGACGGCGAATTCGGCCATCAACTCTTCGAGCATCTGCGGGTGCGGCTTGGAATGACACTCGTCGGCACAGCGGGTGGCATGGAAACAGGCTGCGAGCCCGCTGTGCGCCAGCGCCCGCTCCAGCCCGAGACGCGATTTGCCGGTCGCCACACCGAGCCAGCGGCCGCTCGCCGCCAGTGTCTCCATCAGCGCCGCGACGCCGGCGAACAACTCGAGTTCATGGTCGCGCGCCAGGTAATGGTGGCGATAGCGCTCGGCCACCGCTTCGTAGCGCGCCTCTTCCAGGTCGGGCAGGGCATAGCGCAGCGCATCGACCAGGCCGAGGCCGATGATGTGCCGGGCGCGCTCGTCCGAGGGAGGCGCCAGGCCGAGATCGCGCGCCGCGGCCTGGATGCTTTGCGCGATCGCGCCCGCCGAATCCATCAGCGTGCCGTCCCAGTCGAACACGATCAGTTCATAACGTCTTGTCATCGGATCTTTCGAGTTGCGCGATAAATTTGTCCAACTCCGCAGGCAGCGGCGCCGCCAGCGACAACCCGGTCCCGCCGAGCGGATGCGGCAGGCGCATCGCTGCGGCATGCAGGAACATGCGTTTCAAGCCGGCCTTTTGCAAGTCGCGGTTGAGGGCGAAGTCGCCATATTTCTCGTCGCCGGCGATGGGGAATCCGAGGTGCGCCAGATGGACGCGGATCTGGTGGGTGCGGCCGGTGCGCAACTCCACCTCCATGGCGTCGTCCAGCGCTGTTGCAGACGCATGACCGAGTGCGCCTCCTTGCCCTCCGGGGCCACCCGGACGCGGCGTTCGCCCGCGGCCGTCAGGTACTTGTGCAGCGGCAGCTTCACGTTGCGCAGTTTGTCCCGCCAGCGCCCCTTCACCAGCGCGAGGTAGCGCTTGTCGATGCCGCCGTCGCGGAACAGGTCGTGAAGTTTCGTCAGGACCGCACGCTTCTTGCCGATCAAGAGCAGGCCGGAGGTTTCCCGGTCGAGCCGATGAGCCAGTTCGAGTAACTTTGCCTGAGGGCGTGCCTTGCGA
>CAYYHO010000105.1:0-6188 GCA_964471725.1 uncultured Methyloversatilis sp.
GTCGGCGAGTCCTCGCCGTTCGACTACCTCTACTGGCAGTTCGTCGCCGACGAGATGTATTCCGGCGCTTCGATGGATAAGCGCAAGGCCGTGCTGGTCAAGCTGATCGACAGGTTTTTCGCCGCGACCGACACGCTCTATCCGCTCATCCCGCTGATGGGCATGGTGCGCAACAAGCTGCTGCCCAACCGCGGCAGCGAACTGTATGCCGGGCTGACGCAGTGCCGCGTATCGACGCACCTCATCAACGTCATGCCCAGCGGCCAAATCTTCCCATGCCCCGACCTGATGTACGCCCCCGCTATGCAGATGGGCGAGATCCAGGGCAACTGGCTGAAGCAGAGCCCGCTGCAGCCGACAGCGGATATGCCGTGCAAAGGCTGCGAGGCCTTCACCTGGTGCCGCCGCAACTGCATGAAGAACCTCTGGCTCGGCTACGTCAAGAATGACGTGCGCTACCGGACGCATGTCGTCGAACCGATCTGCGCGCTGATCCGCTTCATGGGACGCGAGATCGACCGGCACGACCCGCATGCCTGGTACGCACGACTCTCCGTGCCGGTAAGGAAGCGCCTGATCGACAACGAGGTCTATGAATATGTCGAAATCATGCCCTGAGCATGCAGCCGGCGCCGCTGCCGGACACATCGACGCGCAACACGAGCCTGAACTGACCGACGCCGACATACTCGACGCGATGAGGCAGGTGCCCGGGTACCTCGACATCAGCACCGAGGATTTCCGCATCATCTACCACCTGGCCTGGCGCCATGCCGTAGCGCGGCTGCGTGCCGCTGCGGACGACGAGGATCGCGGCCGGTGAAGCTCGAGACCGGTTGGCGCGACTACTGGCGCAAGTGGCGCGGCACGACGGCCGGCAGCCCGCCGCGCATCGGCTACGAAGAGACCTTCTGGTCGTGGCTCGGCGCCTTCCTCGGCATCGGGCTGCTGGCCTGGCTCGGCACGCACTGGTTTACCCCGCATGGCCTGCCATTCCTGATCGCCCCCTTCGGCGCCTCCGCCGTGCTGCTCTTCGGCGCGCCGCGCAGCCCGCTGGCGCAGACGCGCAACCTCGTCGGCGGCCACGTCGTCTCGGCGCTGGTCGGCGTGCTTTGCTGGCAACTGTTCCAGCACGTCCCCGCGCTGGCCCAGGCGCTGGCCGTCGCCACCGCGATCATGGCCATGCACCTGACGCGCACCCTGCATCCGCCCGGCGGCGCGACAGCCCTGATCGCTGCGCTCGGCATCCCCGAGATCAGCCGACTCGGCTATGGCTTTGTCCTCATGCCCGCCACGCTCGGGCCTCTGGTCCTGCTGCTCGTCGCGCTGCTGATCAACAACCTGCCCAGGACACGGCGCTATCCCGAGGCCTGGTGGTAAATCCGGCGATCCGATTCGGCATCTCGGCCGCCGGTCCCGATGCTAGACTGGCTCGTCCTTGATGTTATTGCTGCCTTGATAATCAGGTGATCCCCGCATGAGCGCAAACACCCGTCTGATCCACGGCTTCCATGCCGTCATCGCCAAGCTGCGCCAGGACCCCGAAGGCATGCGCGAGATCTACCTGGCGAGCGGCCGGCAGGACAGCCGCGCGCGCGACCTGATGCTGCTGGCCGCCGAGCGCGGCGCCAAGGTCGTCAGCGTCGATGCGGCGCGCCTTGACGGCATGGCGAAGGGCGCGCAGCACCAGGGTGTGGTGGCGAGCGTCGCCGCCCAGCTGCGCCATGTGACGCTGGACGACGTGCTCGACGATCTCGCCGCGCACTCAAATGAGCCGGCCCTGCTGCTGGTGCTCGACGGCGTCACCGACCCGCACAATCTGGGCGCATGCCTGCGGGTCGCCGACGCGGCGGGCGCGCATGCCGTGGTGGCGCCCAAGGACCGCGCCTGCGGCCTCAACGCCACGGCCATCAAGGTGGCCAGCGGCGGCGCCGACAGCGTGCCCTATATCGTCGTCACCAATCTCGCCCGCAGCCTCCGTGCGATCAAGGAACGCGGTATCTGGACCATCGGCGCCGCCGGCGAGGCGACACGCGACCTCTATGCCATCGAACAGAAGGGTGCCACGGCCTGGGTGCTGGGCGCCGAGGGGGAGGGCTTGCGCCGACTGACGCGCGAGACTTGCGACGAACTGGCGAAAATCCCCATGTACGGTACGGTCGAGAGCCTCAACGTCTCGGTGGCATCAGGCATCTGCCTGTTCGAGGCGCGCCGCCAGCGCAGCGGCTTCAGCCGCTGATTACCAAAGCTTCCACCAGGGCACCTTTTTGTCGAGCCCGCGCTTGAAGTACTCGCTGTTGGGGAAGTTCTTTCTCATCACCCGCTCGGTGTCGTCGCGCAGGTCGGCCATGTGCAGGGCATCGTAGGCCTTGATCATGACGAACAAAGCTTCCTCGTTGGCGGGCGCGTCCGGATAGGTCTTGATTGATGACTGGGCACGGTTGACGGCGGCGACATAGGCGCCGCGCTTCATGTAATAACGCGCGACATGCACCTCGTGGGAGGCCAGCGTGTTGACCAGGTAGGCCATGCGCAGGGCGGAATCCTTGGCGTACTTGCTGTTCGGAAACTGGTTGACGAGCGCCTTGAAGGCTTCGAAGGATTCCTGCGCCGCCTTCGGGTCGCGCTCGGTGAGGTCCTGGTTGCTGACGTAGCCGAGCAAACCGAGATCTTCGTTGAAGTTGACCAGGCCCTTGAGGTAATAGGCGTAGTCGACGTTGGGATGATTGGGGTGCAGGCGGATGAAGCGGTCGCAGGCGGCGATCGCCTGCACCTTGTCCTGCTGCTTGTAATGCGCGTAGGCCACCTCGAGTTGCGCCTGCTGGGCAAAGCGGCCGTAGGGATAGCGCGCCTCCAGCTTTTCGAAATACTTGATGGCCTTGTCGTAGGCGCCGTCGGACATCGCGGTCTTGGCTTCGGCATAGAGCTTGTTGGCCGACCATTCGCGCGTTTCGTCGATCTGTTCGGGCAGCAGGCCGCAACCGGCGAAGAGGGTCAGTGAAAGAACGGCAAGCAGGGCGGCTACACTACGCATGATGGACGAATCCGAAAAAGGGTCGAACGATTATAGCCCGGCGCAAATGGCGGTGCCGCTCGATTGCGGCGGTCTGCGCCTCGACGCCGCCCTGGCCCGGCTGCTGCCCGAGCATTCGCGCAGCCGCCTGCAAGGCTAGCTGCGCGCCGGCCTGATCACCCTCGACGGCCAGCCGGCCGACCCCAAGCGCAAGGTCTGGGGCGGGGAAACGCTGCAGATCGCCGTCCCGCCAGAACCGAATTTTGCAGACGCGGCGGAAGACCTCCCGCTCCCGATCATCTTCGAGGACGCCGCCCTCATCGTCATCGACAAGCCGGCCGGCCTGGTCGTGCATCCGGGCAACGGCAACCGCTCGGGCACCCTGATGAACGCCCTGCTACACCACGTGCCGGCGCTGGCCGGCGTGCCGCGCGCCGGCATCGTCCATCGGCTCGACAAGGAGACTTCCGGCCTGCTGGTGGTGGCCAAGACCCTGACGGCGCAGACCGACCTGGTGCGCCAGCTGCAGGCCCGCACGGTGAAGCGTCATTACCTGGCGTTGGCGCACGGCCGCATCGACAGCGCCGGCACGGTGGATGCCCCGCTCGGCCGCCATCCCATCAACCGCACCAAGATGGCAGTGGTCAGGCAGGGCGGCAAGGAAGCACGCACTCACTACACGGTGCGCGCACGCCACGCGCGCTGCACCCTGCTCGAATGCCGGCTGGAAACCGGCCGCACCCACCAGATCCGCGTGCATATGGCCAACATCGGCCATCCGCTGGTCGGCGACCCCGTCTATGGCAAGGCAAGAAGCGGCGACGTGACGCTCGACGCCTTTCCGCGCCAGGCCCTGCATGCCTGGCGGCTGGCGCTGCTGCATCCGGCCACGGGGACGGAGATGGCCTGGGAGTCGCCGCTGCCGGCCGACTTCGCCACCCTGCTGGAAAAACTCGCAGATGCCTGACTTCATCGTCCCCGACTGGGCGGCGCCGCCCAATGTGCGGGCGCTGGCGACGACACGCACGGGCGGCGTCAGCACGGCGCCCTGGCACAGTCTCAATCTCGGCGACCACGTCGGCGACGATCCCGGCCATGTGACGGAAAACCGCCGCCGCCTGCGCCGGCACCTGCCCGCCGAGCCGCGCTGGCTGCGGCAGGTGCATGGCGTGCGCTGCCTCGATGCGGCACTGGCCGGCAGCCAGTCGGCGCCGGAAGCGGATGCCGCCTGCACGACGGCGCCCGGCGTGGTTTGCGCGGTGCTCACCGCGGACTGCCTGCCGCTGCTGCTGTGCGACACGGCCGGCGGCGCGGTCGCCGCCGCGCATGCCGGCTGGCGCGGACTGGCAGCGGGGGTGATCGAAAGCACGGTGGCTGCGATGGAGCGGCCGGGGGATGAACTCATGGCCTGGCTCGGCCCGGCCATCGGCCCGGCGCATTTCGAGGTCGGCGCCGAGGTGCGCGAACTCTTCCTGGCGCACGATGCCGCCGCCGCTGCAGCCTTCCGACCGGGCGCCGCAGGCAAATGGCTGTGCAACATGTACCTGCTGGCCCGCCAGCGGCTCGCCGCGCTGGGCGTGTGCCGTATCGCCGGAGCCGACTTTTGCACCATGCGCGATGCGGGGCGCTTCTATTCCTACCGCCGCGACGGCATCACCGGACGCATGGCCAGCCTGATCTGGCTCGAATAGACGCCCGGCGTACATTGACAGCGGCTATGCTGCATTGCAAAATTGCGGCATTCCGCCCAGTCTAAGTTATTGAGTCGACAGATGACGTCTCCCCAGGATCCCAGCGCCGCCCTGCAGGCATTCTTTCAGGCCGGGCAGGCGTTCGCCCAGGGGATGGCGCACTTCATGCAGGGGCAGCAGGGGCAGTCGCAGCCTTATCCGCCTTATCCAGATTGGCAGGCGCAGTGGGCAGCGTTCGGCGCCGGCGCCCAGCCGGGCGCGGGGAATCCGGCACTCGCCGCCCTGCAGCAGGAATGGCAACAAAGTCATGCGACGCTGTGGCGGACCATGCTCCAGCGCAAGAAAGACGAGGCCGCCGCGCCGCCCGCGCCACTCGTGCAGGCAGAGCCCGGCGACCGCCGTTTCGCCGATCCGGCCTGGGCCGCCAGCCCGATCTACGATTACCTGCGGCAGGCCTACCTGCTCAATGCCGGCTACCTGAAGAAGATGGCCGCCGCCACGCCGCTCCCCGACGGCCTGGAGAAAAACCGCCTGCAGTTCATGACGCGCCAGATCGTCGATGCGCTGGCGCCGTCCAACTTTGCCGCCACCAATCCGGAATTCATCCAGAAGGCGCTGGAAACCGAAGGCGAAAGCATCCGGCGCGGACTGCAGAACCTCATCGGCGACCTCGAAAAGGGGCGCATCTCGATGACCGACGACAGCGCCTTCGAGGTCGGCCGCAACCTGGCGACGACGCCCGGCGCCGTGGTCTTCGAAAACGAGATATTCCAGCTGCTGCAGTATGCGCCGCTGACCGACACGGTGGCCAGGCGCCCCCTGCTGATCGTGCCGCCCTGCATCAACAAGTACTACATCCTCGACCTGCAGCCCGAGAATTCCTTCGTGCGCTATGCCGTGGAACAGGGGCAGACGGTCTTCCTGATTTCCTGGCGCAACCCGCAGGCCGCCCAGGGCCGCCTCACCTGGGACGACTACCTGGAACACGGCGCCCTCACCGCCCTGAACATCGTCCGCGAGATCTGCCGCGTGGAGCAGACCAACGCCCTGGGTTTCTGCGTCGGCGGTACCATCCTCTCGGCCGCGCTGGCCGTGGCGCGGGCGCGCGGCGAGAACCCGGTCGCCTCGCTGACGCTGCTGACCACGCTGCTCGATTTCTCGGCGCCGGGCGAGCTCGGCTGCTTCATCGACGAGACCTCGGTGGTCGCCCGCGAGAACACCATCGGCAAGGGCGGCCTGCTGATGGGCAGCGAGCTTTCGTCGGTGTTCTCGGCGCTGCGCGCCAATGACCTGATCTGGCAGTACGTCGTCGGCAATTACCTCAAAGGCAACCAGCCGACCGCCTTCGACCTGCTCTACTGGAACTCCGACTCGACCAACCTGCCCGGCCCCTTCGCCGCCTGGTACCTGCGCAACCTCTACCTGGAGAACAATCTGCGCGTGCCGGGCAAGCTGTCGATGTGCGGCGTCAAAACCGACCTCGG
>CAYYHO010000106.1:0-4132 GCA_964471725.1 uncultured Methyloversatilis sp.
GAGGTGCTCGGCATCCCGGTCAAGACCGATCCGCTCGTCACCGAGGGCAAGGCCGATCTGGTCAAGGCCTTCCAGGATGCCACGGCGGTGTTCGACTCGGCCGGCGTCTGCGTGTTCACCACCTTCGCCTGGACCCTGGCCGACCTGCAGCCGCAACTTGACGCCGCCTGCGAGGGCGACTGGACCATGGAGAAACTCGCCCTCGTCGGCGAGCGCATCTGGAACCTGGAGCGCCAGTTCAATCTGGCGGCCGGCTTCACGGCCAAGGACGACGACCTGCCGCCGCGCCTGAAGACCGAACCCGCCAAGACCGGTCCGGCCAAGGGCAAGGTGAACGGCATCGACCAGATGCGCCCCGAGTACTACCAGGCGCGCGGCTGGGATGCCAATGGCATTCCTACCAAGGAAACGCTCGGCCGCCTGGGGCTTTGAACGGTAGTCCTGCCACCATGCAACGGGAACCGGCCCTGCCGGTTCCCTGATTGCCAAAGGAACTGCGATGAAACACATCATCATCGGCAATGGCCCTGCGGGGGTGGTTGCCGCTGAAACGCTGCGCCGCCTGCAACCGCAAGCCGAAATCGCCCTCATCGGCGACGAGCACGAGGCGCCCTACTCGCGCATGGCGATTCCCTATTTCCTGCAGGGCCACATCACGGAGACCGGCACGCACCTGCGCAAGGCCCACGATCACTTCGTGCGGCAGGGTATCCACCTCATCCAGGGCCGGGTGACCCGCCTCGACGCGGCCGCGAGGCAGGTCGAATTCACCGATGGCGAACGCCTGCCCTATGACCGGCTGCTGATCGCCACCGGCTCGCAGCCGGTGCGTCCGCCGGTGCCAGGCATCGACCTGCCCGGTGTCGAGACCTGCTGGACCATCGCCGATGCGCGGGCGATCGCCGCCCGGGCGCAGCCGGGCAGCCGCGTGCTGCAACTCGGCGCCGGCTTCATCGGCTGCATCATCATGGAAGCCCTTGCCGCGCGCGGCGTCAAGCTCACCGTGGTGGAGATGGGCGACCGCATGGTGCCGCGCATGATGACCGCCCAGGCAGGCAACATGATCAGGCGCTGGGTCGAACGGAAAGGCGTCAGCGTGCATGTCAACGCGGCGGTCAAGACGATCGCCGGGAAAGAGGGGAGGCTCGCGGTCACCCTCGGCAACGGCAGCAGCATGGCCGCCGACCTGGTGATCTGCGCCGCCGGCGTCAGGCCGGCGACCGGCTTTCTGGCCGACAGCGGCATTGCCATGACACAGGAGCAAGGAGGCATCCGCGTCGACGCGGCGATGCGCACCAGCCTGCCCGACGTCTTCGCGGCAGGCGACGTCACCGCAGCGCCCGGCTTCCATTCCGGCCAACTGCAGCTCAACGCGATCCAGCCCAACGCAGTCGAGCAGGCGCGCGTCGCCGCCTGCAACATGGCAGGGCTCGGCGCCGCATCGCAGGGCAGCCTCGCCATCAACGTCCTCGACACTCTGGGCCTGATCTCCACCTCGTTCGGCCAGTGGGCCGGCGTTCCCGCGAGTGCCGGCGGCGGCGGAGTCGAACTGGTCGACGAGGACAATTTCCGCTACCTGTCGCTGCAGTTCGCGCATGATGTGATGATCGGCGCCACCAGCATCGGCTGGACCGACCACGTCGGCGCTCTGCGCGGCCTGATCCAGACCCAGGCGAAGCTCGGCGCCTGGCGCGCGCGCCTACTGGCCGATCCGACCGCCTTCATGGCCGCCTACCTGGCCACCGCCCAGAAGGCATGAGCGTACAAGTCACCCTGAAACTCTTTGCCACCTTGCAGGATTACCTGCCGCCGGCAGCGCGGAAAACCAACGCCCTACCCCTCGAACTGGCGGACGGCGCCACCGTGCAGCAGGTCATCGAGCAGTTCGGCCTGCCGCAGAAGCTGTGCCACCTGGTCCTCATCGACGGCACGTTCATCCCGCCGGCGGCGCGCACTGCGCGGGCGCTGAGGGACGGGGAGACGCTGGCCATCTGGCCGCCCATCGCCGGCGGATAAAATCCAGCGCCAGATCTTTTCACACCATCGCTGCTTCAGCCATGACTGCTCTGCTCAAAACCTTTTCCTGCGTGGATGACTACGACCCGGAATTCCTATCCGTCGACCGCGCCCGCCGACTCATCCTCGACACCGTGCAAGCCGTCAGCGGCCACCAGCAGCTGCCCGTGCAGCAGGCGCTGGATCGCGTGCTGGCCGCCGATGTCATCGCGCCGTTCAATGTGCCGGCGCACGACAATTCCGCCATGGACGGCTGGGGCGTGCGTCATGCCGACCTGGCGGCAACTGGCGCGACGCGCCTGAAGAACGTCGGCGCCGCCCTGGCCGGCCGTCCCTTCGCCGGAAAAGTCGGCGCTGGCGAGACGGCACGCATCATGACAGGCGCCGTGCTGCCGGACGGCGTCGATACCGTCGTGGTGCAGGAAGTCGTGCGCGTCGAAGGCGACGGTGTCGTCATTCCGCCCGGCCAGCGCCGCGAGCAGCACATCCGGCGCGCCGGCGAGGACCTGCGGGCGGGCAGCCCGGCGCTGGCCGCGGGCAAACTGCTGCGGCCGGCCGAACTCGGCATCATCGCCTCGCTGGGGCTGGCCGAAGTCGCGGTGCGCCGCCGCGTGCGCGTCGCCCTGTTTTCCACGGGCGACGAACTGTGCTCCGTCGGCACGCCGTTGGCCGAGGGCGCAGTTTATGACAGCAATCGCTATACGCTGTGGGGCATGCTCACGCGACTCGGCTGCGATGTCATCGACATGGGCGTGGTGAAGGACGATCCGGCGGCACTGGAGGCAGCCCTGCGCAACGCGGCAGGCTGCGCCGACGCCATCGTCACCAGCGGCGGCGTTTCCGTCGGCGAGGCGGATTTCATCCGGCAGCTGATGCAGCGTCTGGGTGAGGTCGCCTTCTGGAAGATCGCCATGAAGCCCGGCCGTCCGATGGCCTTCGGGCGCATCGGGACCGGTGATGCCGCAAGCCCCGGAGCCTGGCTGTTCGGCCTGCCCGGCAATCCGGTAGCGGTGATGGTCACCTTCTACCAGTTCGTGCGCCCCGCCATCCTCAAGCTGGCGGGTGTCGACCCGGTACCCGAATGCCCCAGCTTTGCGGCACGCTGCCTCGGTGCCATCAAGAAGCGCAAGGGCCGCACCGAATTCCAGCGCGGCATACTCTCCCGGGAAGACGGTGAATGGTGCGTGCGGCCGACCGGCATGCAAGGTTCCGGCATCCTCAGCTCGATGGCCAAGGCCGACTGTTTCATCGTGCTCGAAGCCGACCGAGAAAATGTCGAAGCGGGCGATACGGTGCAGGTGCAAGCGATGAGCGGACTGGTATAACCGCGCACTTCACCAACATCTCCTTTCATCGGAACCCCCACCATGCCTCATCTGTTCGAACCCCTGCAACTGCGCGACGTCGTCCTCCCCAACCGCATCGGCATCCCGCCCATGTGCCAGTACTCGGCACGGGACGGCCTGGCTGCCGACTGGCATTTCGTCCATTACGGCAGCCGGGCAGTCGGCGGCGCGGCCCTGATGATTGTCGAGGCGACCGGCGTGGCGCCCGCAGGACGTATCAGTCCGGGTGATCTCGGCCTGTGGAACGATGCCCAGATCGAGCCGCTGGCGCGCATCGTGCGCTTCGCCAAGGAGCAAGGTTGCGCCGCCGCGCTCCAGCTCGCCCATGCCGGCCGCAAGGCGAGCGCCGGGCTCGGCTGGCAGGCGCCGGGAACCCTGCCGGCCAGCGACGGCGGCTGGCAGACGGTTGCCCCTTCCGCGCTGTCGTTCGGCGAGGGCTACGCCCTGCCGCGCGCGCTCGACATCGACGAACTTCCCGGCATCGTCGCCAGCTTTGCCGACGCGGCGCGGCGCGCCCTTGCGGCAGGCTTCCAGATCGCCGAAGTGCATGCCGCCCACGGTTACCTGCTGCATCAGTTCCTCTCACCACTGTCCAATCGGCGCACGGATGCTTACGGCGGCAGTTTCGCCAACCGCACGCGGCTGGTGCGCGAAGTGGTGACTGCCGTGCGCGCTGTCTGGCCGGATCGCCTGCCCCTGTTGATCCGCCTCTCCGCCACCGACTGGATCGACGGCGGAGTGACGATCGACGAATCGATTGAGCTCGCGCG
>CAYYHO010000106.1:4146-6143 GCA_964471725.1 uncultured Methyloversatilis sp.
CATCCTCAAGGGTCTCGGCGTCGACCTGATCGACGTATCCACCGCCGGCCTGCTGCCCACCGCGAAGATACCCGTCGGCACCGGCTTCCAGACTAAATTTGCCGCACAGGTCCGTCACGAAGCCGGCATACCGACCGCAGCCGTCGGCCTGATCACCGCGCCCGAGCAGGCCGATCACATCATCCGCACCGGTCAGGCCGACATGGTGCTGCTGGGCCGCGAAATCCTGCGCAATCCCTATTGGCCGCTGACGGCCGCGCAAGCGCTCGGACAAACCAATGCCTGGCCGTCGCAGTATCTGCGTGCCACTCCGGCGGGCACGCCGGGGCGCTGACACCCGCCAGGCTTTCTCCACTGACACGACCGCAGCCCATGCCGGCATGCGTTCATATATGCGAACGTCGTTCATGTTATTGAACATGGCATAATTTTCACTTTTCGTAATGCCGAAGGAAGCAGCCATGACCAGCAAGCTCAACGACGATTCGACGCCGCAGCAACTGACCCATTTCATCGGCGGCAAACCCCATGCCGGAGACGGCAAGCGCTGGGGCGACGTCTTCAACCCGGCCACCGGCGCAATCGTCGCCCAGGCGCCGCTGGCGGGCACGGCCGACGTCGATGCCGCGCTCGGGGCGGCAACCGCGGCCCTGCCGGGCTGGGCCGACACGACGCCCCTGCGCCGCGCGCGCGTGATGTTCAAGTTCAAGGAACTGCTGGAGAAGAATGCCGACGAGATCGCCGCGCTGATCACCCGCGAGCACGGCAAGGTGCTGTCAGACGCCAAGGGCGAACTGACGCGCGGCATCGAGGTGGTCGAGTTCGCCTGCGGCATTCCGCACCTGCTCAAGGGCGAATACTCCGACCAGGTCGGCAGCGGCGTCGATAGCTGGTCGACGCGCCAGGCGGTGGGCGTCTGCGCCGGCATCACGCCCTTCAACTTCCCCGTGATGGTGCCGATGTGGATGTTTCCGGTCGCCCTCGCCTGCGGCAACACCTTCGTGCTCAAGCCTTCCGAGCGCGACCCCTCGCCCAGCCTGATGCTGGCGGAACTGCTGCGCGAGGCCGGATTGCCCGAGGGCGTCTTCAACGTCGTGCATGGCGACAAGACAGCCGTGGATGCGCTGCTCACCGACCCGCGCGTCGCCGCGGTCAGCTTCGTCGGCTCGACACCCATCGCCCAGTACATCTATGCGACCGGCACGGCGCACGGCAAGCGCGTCCAGGCGCTGGGCGGCGCCAAGAACCACATGGCCGTGTTGCCGGATGCCGATCTGGACCAGACCGTCGACGCGCTGGTCGGCGCCGCGTACGGCTCTGCCGGCGAGCGCTGCATGGCGATCTCCGTCGCGGTGGCGGTCGGCGACATCGCCGACGAACTGGTCAAGCGCCTCGCCGCACGCACCCGAGAGCTCAGGATCGGTCCGGGCATCGATCCGGCGGCCGACATGGGACCGCTGGTGACCCGCAGCCACCTCGACAAGGTCAGGTCTTATGTCGACCAGGGCGTCGCCGAGGGCGCCCAACTGATGGTCGATGGCCGCACCCTCAAGGTCCCGGGCCACGAGGGCGGCTTTTTCATCGGCGGTTGCCTGTTCGACAAGGTGCAGCCGTCGATGCGCATCTACCAGGAGGAAATCTTCGGCCCGGTGCTGTCCGTAGTGCGCGTCGCCGACCTGGATGCCGCCATCAGGCTGATCAACAGCCACGAATTCGGCAATGGCGTGGCGGTGTTCACTCGCAACGGCGGCACGGCGCGCGAATTCGCCCGGCGCATTTCCGTCGGCATGGTCGGCATCAACGTGCCGATTCCCGTCCCGATGGCCTTCCACAGTTTCGGCGGCTGGAAGCATTCGCTGTTCGGCGACCACTCCATCCACGGCCCGGAGGGCGTGCGCTTCTACACCCGCCTGAAGACCATGACGGCGCGCTGGCCGGAGGCCGGCGAACTCTCGTCGAATGCCTTCATCATGCCGACGCATTGATGCGGCGCGCCG
>CAYYHO010000107.1:0-6130 GCA_964471725.1 uncultured Methyloversatilis sp.
GGCAAGGAAACCCTCTGGCGCTTCCGCGAGGGCTACGATCCCTATGTCAAAAAGGGCGAGGACGTCCGTTTCTATGGTCACAAGGACGGCAAGGCGGTGGTATTTGCGCTGCCCTACCAGGATCCGCCGGAAATGCCGGACAAGGAATACGACCTCTGGCTGTGCACCGGCCGCGTGCTGGAACACTGGCACACCGGCACCATGACGCGGCGTGTCGCCGAACTGCACCGTGCCGTGCCCGAGGCACAGATCTTCATGCACCCGGACGACGCCAGGGCGCGCGGTTTCTCGCGCGGCATGGAGGTGAAGGTGGTGTCGCGGCGCG
Organism: uncultured Methyloversatilis sp.; assembly: GCA_964471725.1. Classification (GTDB taxonomy): domain Bacteria; phylum Pseudomonadota; class Gammaproteobacteria; order Burkholderiales; family Rhodocyclaceae; genus Sulfuricystis. Next base: position 326 of record CAYYHO010000107.1, read on the forward strand.
GCGACATGGTGGCGCGCATCGAAACCCGCGGCCGCAACAAGCCGCCGCGCGGCCTGATCTTCGTGCCCTTCTTCGACGAGGCCAAGCTGATCAACAAGCTGGTTCTCGATACGACCTGCCCGATCTCGAAAGAAACCGACTTCAAGAAATGTGCTGTCAAGGTCGTCAAGGCCTGATGCGGGATGAACGATGGCAGCCGCCGCGCCGGTAAAGGAATCGCGCCGCCGCTTTCTCGTCGCCCTGTCGAAAGCGGCAGGGGTGGCGGGCGGCGCGACCCTGCTCTCCATGGGCCTCGGGCTCTACGCCCGGCAGGCTTCCGCCTTGCCGGCGCAGGCTCTGCGCCCGCCGGGAGCCTTGGCGGAGGAAGGTTTCCTGGCCGCCTGCCTGCGTTGCGGCCTGTGCGTGCACGACTGCCCCTACGACATGCTCATGCTCGCCGCGCCCGGCACCCCGGTGGCGACGGGCACGCCCTATTTCATTGCCCGCGACAAGCCCTGCGAGATGTGCGAGGACATTCCTTGCGTGGCGGCCTGCCCGTCCGGTGCGCTGGACCGCTCGCTGAAAGAGATCGGCAAGGCGCGCATGGGCCTGGCCGCCCTGGTGGATCAGGAGACCTGCCTCAACTTCCTCGGCCTGCGCTGCGATGTCTGTTACCGGGTCTGTCCGGTGATCGACAAGGCGATCACCCTGGAGAAACTGCGCAACCCGCGTTCCGACCGCCATGCCCTGCTGCTGCCCACCGTGCACTCCGATCACTGCACGGGTTGCGGCAAATGCGAGAAGGCCTGCGTATTGCCGGAAGCCGCCATCAAGGTCTATCCGGTCAAGCTCGCCAAGGGCGCATTGCCGGATCACTACCGCAAGGGCTGGGAGGAGAAGGCGGCGCATGGCGGCTCCCTGATCGGCGAACAGATCAAGCTGCCCGTGCGTGGCCTGGAGCGCGGCCTGGGCGATGCGGCCAGCGGCAACATCGCGCCCGCCCCAGGAGGGCAAACCACACTCGATCCGGGATGGAAGCCATGACGGAAAAGAACCTTTCCGCTCCGGTGCCGGACGAGTCCGCAGCCAGGACCACGCCGGGCCGGTTCGGCTGGGGCAGGTGGCTGGTCATGCGCCGCATTTCCCAGTTCGGCATCCTCGCCCTCTTCCTGCTCGGCCCCTGGTTCGGCATCTGGCTGGTGAAGGGCAACCTCTCGTCTTCGCTGACGCTCGGCGTACTGCCGCTCACCGAACCCTTGCTGATCCTGCAGTCGTTCGCCGCCGGCTTCATGCCCTACCAGGATGCCCTGATCGGCGCCGCGATCGTCGTCGCCTTCTACCTGCTGGTCGGCGGACGGGTGTTCTGCTCCTGGGTCTGCCCGATCAACCCGGTCACCGATGCGGCGGCCGCCCTGCGGCGCAAGCTCGGCCTGAAGGGCGGTCGCGCGCCGGCCGCCAACACCCGCTACTGGCTGCTGGGGGGGCTGCTGGTCACGGCCTTCCTGACCGGCAGCCTGGTCTGGGAATTCGTCAATCCGGTTTCCATGCTCCACCGCGGCCTGATCTTCGGCATGGGTTTGGGCTGGCTGGTGGTGCTCGGCGTCTTCCTCTATGACCTGCTGATCGCCAGCCGCGGCTGGTGCGGCCACCTCTGCCCGATGGGGGCCGCCTACGCGCTGCTCAACCGCACCGCCCTGCCGCGCATCGCCGCAGCCAAGCGCGCCGCCTGCGACGACTGCATGGACTGCTTCACCGTTTGCCCGGAGCCGCAGGTCATCCGTCCCGCCCTCAAGGGGACGGGCTCGCCGCTCATCCTCGACCCCGAATGCACCAATTGCGCGCGTTGCATCGAAGTGTGCGCACTTGACGTATTCCGATTCACGACCCGTTTATCTGCTTCGACTCACCGGAGGACAACATGACGATCAACAAAATCCTGCGTAGCCTGTTGCTGGTGGCACTCCTGGGGGCCGCCACCGTGTATGCCGCCGACGCTCCGACGAAGGTGCAGTCATTGCGGGGCGACACGCCCATCGACCAGACCCCCGAGCCCGACATGTACCGCAACATCAAGGACGTCAAGCCCCTGCCGCGCGACTTCGTGCAACAGCCGCCGCTGATCCCGCATTCGATCCGCGACTATCAGGTGACCATGAACTTCAACAAGTGCATGGATTGCCACGGCTGGGCCAAGGCGCGGGAAGCCGGCGCCACACGGGTTTCGGTCACCCACTTCAAGACGCGCCAGGGCGTCGAACTGTCCAACATTTCACCCCTGCGTTACTTCTGCACCCAGTGCCATGTGCCGCAGGCCGATGCCGCACCTTTGGTCGCCAACACCTTCCGGCCGGCCGCAGGTCTCAAGTGAGGGATAGGCCATGAGCGGATCACCTTTCAGCAAGCTCAAGGCGCTGGCCTTCAGCGGCCTGGGCGTCGCCTTTGTCCTGGGCATCGTGTTCTGGGGCGGTTTCAACACCGTCCTCGAATGGACCAATACCGAGAAGTTCTGCATCTCCTGTCACGAAATGGAGAAGAACGTTTTCCAGGAATACCGCAACACCATTCACTATTCCAATCGCACCGGCGTGCGGGCCACCTGTCCCGACTGTCACGTGCCGAAGGAATGGGGACCGAAGATGATTCGCAAGATCTACGCGTCGAATGAGGTACTGCACAAGGTTTTGGGCACCATCGACACGCCGGAGAAATTCAACGCCAAACGTGCGCAACTCGCCCAGAACGAGTGGAATCGCATGAAGAAAAACGACTCCCGGGAATGCCGCAACTGCCACCACTACGACTACATGGACTACGGCGAACAGGGGCGGCGCGCTTCCAGCACGCACCAGCGCGGCTGGCAGGAAGGCAAGACCTGCATCGACTGCCATCAGGGCATCGCGCACAAGATGCCGCCGGTCGATCAGGCCATCGGCCTCAGCAAGGACACCGCCGCCATAGGCACCGAGCAACCCGCCCCGGCCAAGGCCCCGGCGCCCGCGCCGGCGCCCAAGGCCGACGGCAAGACCGGTCTGGACGCCTCCTCCTTCGGCGCACTCGGATCGCCAGGCAAGTAGGCGGGCGCAGTCAGCTGCGATTGGCCTTCGCCCCGCGCAAGGCTCAGGGCCACCCGGCAACCGCAAGGACCGGGTGGCTTTTTTTCGGGCGAAATTCAGGGTACTGCGGAATGGTGCATGCGCCCCAGGATCAGCTGGGTGCGCTGGTTCAAATAGTCCGAGTTCGGGTTATTCTCGAAACGGCGCGGCGCGGGCAGCATCACCGCCAGCCGCGCAGCCTGCGCGGCCGACAGTTGGGCGGCGCTGGCGCCGAAATAGCGCTGCGCCGCGGCTTCGGCGCCGAACACGCCATCCCCCCATTCGACCACGTTGAGATAAACCTCGAGGATGCGCCGCTTGTCCCACAACAGCTCCAGCCAGACGGTGATGATCGCCTCCTGCGCCTTGCGCCAGGGTGTCTTGTCGGAAGAAAGAAACAGGTTCTTGGCCAGCTGCTGGCTGATGGTCGACCCACCCGCCACCACGCGGCCCTTCTTCTGGTTTTTTTCGAGCGCCTTCTGGATGCCTTCCCAGTCGAAGCCTTCATGGACGATGAACTTGTCGTCCTCGGCCGCCACCACGGCCCGCTTCAACTGCAGCGAGATCCTGTTGTAGGGCACCCAGCGATGCTGCAGCCGCGCCTGCGGCTTTTTCTCGCGCAGGTTTTCGAGCCGCATCGCCATGAAGCTGGTCTGACCGGGATCGACATAGCGCCACCAGGCCACCCAGCCCAGGTACCAGCCCTGCCACAGGAACACGGCCAGAAAGAGGATTCCCAGCAGGCGTTTCAGCCAGCGCGGCGCGGGTCGCATGGAGGGAAACCGGCCCTGACTAGCCCTGGCGCACCCGCAGCGCCGCGCAGACAGGCGCCGTGTCCGGGCGCACCCCGCGCCAGAGCCGGAAGGCTTCCGCGGCCTGCTCGACCAGCATGCCAAGACCGTCGGCCACGCGCAGGCCCGGGCAGCCGGCCGCCTGCGCCTGCCGCATGAACGGGGTCTGCCGGCCATAGACCATTTCATAGGCCAGGCCATCGGCAACGAAGAGACCGGGCGGCAGCGGCAGGGCAATGTCCGCAAGGCCGGTCGAGGTGGCATTGATGACGAGATCGTAGGACTGGCCGGCCAGACTGGCGAAGCCGGAGGCGGTCGGCAGCACCGCCGGCGCGCGATGGCTGGCGGGGGCTACGAGGGTGGAAATTGCGTCACGCGCCAGCAGCAAGGCTTTCTCCTCGCTGCGGTTGGCGATCGTCAAGCTTGCCGGCTGTTCCTGCAGCAGCGGCAGGAGGACGCCGCGCGCCGCGCCGCCGGCGCCCAGCAGCAGGATGCGCTTGCCCGCGAGGCGAAAACCGAGATTGGCCTGCAGGTCTTGCACCAGCCCGGCGCCATCGGTGTTGTCGCCGCCGATGATGCCGTCGGCAAAGCTCAGCATGTTGACGGCGCCCGCCGCCCGGGCGCGCGGCGTCAGCCGGCCGGCGAGGCGGCAGGCCTCCTCCTTGAACGGTACGGTGACGTTGGCCCCCTTGCCGCCCGCGCGCATGAACGCCCCGACCGCCGCCGCGAAACCGTCGAGGGGCGCCAATAGAGCCTCGTAGCGCAAGTCCTGGCCGGTCTGGGCGGCGAACAGGGCATGGATGCGCGGTGACTGGCTATGCGCGATCGGGTTGCCGAACACCGCGTAGCGGTCGGTCATCGTTTCAGGCCTTCTCGGCCGGGGGCTTGTTCGCCTCGCCGCCAGCCGGCTTGCGGGCGCCCTGGGCTCGCGGCTTGCGAGGGCGCGGCGGCGCAGCCGGTTTGGCTTTGGCTTTGGATTTGGCCTTGGGCCTGGCCGGAGACTTGGGCTTTGTCTTCGGCTGTTCCGGCTGGTCAGGCATGGCTTCCTGCACCGGTGGCGCGAACTCCGCCGCCGGCGTTTCCGGCCCGCCAGCGGAGACCTCGGCAAGCGGGGCCGCAGCAGCCATGCCGGCCTCCGGCGTCTTGCGTCCCCGCCCGCGCCGCCGACGGGTTGGCTCGGTTGTCGGCTCGGTTGTCGGTTCGGTGCCAGGCTCTGTCGCAGGCTCGGAAAAAGTCGGCGCTGGCGGGACGGCATCGGCCGGAACTGCCTTCGTCCTGGGAACCGTCGTTTCGCTGGCGAGCCCGGCGCCTTCGCCCGGCCGCCGCTTCACATAGGCGCTGGAGCGTTCGTCGCGCGCGAATTCGAGCAGGCCGCGCTTGTGCGCCTCCTCGAGCAGGGCGCCGAAGTTCTTGAAGCCGTGGTAGGCCTCGTTGAAGCCGGGATGGCGGCGCTTGATCGCCTCCTTGAGCACCGAAGCCCAGACGCGTTCGTCGTCGGCGCGATCCTCCAGCAGCGCATCGAGCGTGGTGGCGGCCATGTCGAGCCCCTTGGCGCGGCGCTCCTCCAGTTTCTGCGGATCGAGCGCAACCGCCTGACGACGATCCTGTTTTTCGCCCACCTCGCGCTGCCGGCGGCGCACCAGGTCATCGACGTAGATGAATTCGTCGCAGTTGGCGATCAGCAGGTCGGAGGTCGATTGCTTGACGCCGACGCCGATGACGCGTTTGGCGTTCTCGCGCAGCTTGGACACCAGCGGCGAGAAGTCCGAGTCGCCGCTGATGATGACGAAGGTATTGACATGCACCTTGGTGTAGCACAGGTCGAGCGCGTCGACGACCATGCGGATGTCGGCGGAATTCTTGCCGGACTGGCGCACATGGGGGATTTCGATCAGCTCGAAGTTGGCCTCGTGCATCGCGGCCTTGAAACCCTTGTAGCGCTC